>JAJFTU010000252.1 GCA_021372775.1 bacterium
GCGACCCGCGACCCGCTGACCGGCCTGCTCAACCGCCGCGAGCTGGAGCGCCGCTTCGTGCAGGAGGCGTCGCGCTGCGCCCGGTCCGAAGCGCCGCTCGCCGTCGTCCTCGCCGACGTGGACCACTTCAAGGCGATCAACGACACCCACGGCCACATCTGCGGCGACTACGTCCTGCGCGAGGTCGCGGAGCGGCTGGTGACGACGCTGCGCCTCCCCGACGTCGTCTCGCGCTACGGCGGGGAGGAGTTCCTCGCGCTGCTGCCGGAGTGCGCGCTCGACCAGGCGATGCTCGTCGCCGAGCGGCTGCGGATCGCCGTCGGCGGGACGCCGTACGCCGCGGCGGAAGGGGAAGAGCTGACGGTCACGGCGAGCTTCGGCGTCTCGCTCGCCGAAGGGTCCGACGAGGCCGCGCTGCGCCGCGCGGTAGACCTCGCCGACCAAGGGCTCTACCGGGCCAAGGACTCGGGCCGCAACCTCGTGCGCACCGTCCTCGTCTGAGCCGCGTCGTCCGCGGCCGCGTTCACGTTGCCTTCCTTCTCGCCCGGACGTCGATCTGCTCGACGTCGCGCGACGGGTGCGCGCCGCGTCGTTCGCCGTACGTTTCGTTCCTTTTCCGCGGAGGAGACGGACGATGCGCGCGCGGTGGGCGTGGGGCGTCTTGGCGTTGGCGGGCGCGGGGCTCGCCGCGGCGCTCGCGGCGCGCGGGGGGCCGGCGCGCCCCGAGAAGGTCCCGGTCCCTCCGCCGAGGACGACGATGAGCGAACCGGGCGCGACGCTCGAGACGGCGACGATGGGCGGCGGTTGCTTCTGGTGCCTCGAGGCGCTCTTCGAGCGGGTCGCCGGCGTCGTTTCGGTCGCGCCGGGCTACTCCGGCGGGCGCGTTCCGAACCCGACGTACGAGGACGTCTGCCGCGGCGACACCGGCCACGCCGAAGTCGTCGAGATCCGCTTCGATCCGGCGGTGATCAGCTACCACGACCTGCTGCGCCTCTTTTTCGGCCTGCACGACCCGACGACGCTCAACCGCCAGGGCGCGGACGTCGGCGAGCAGTACCGCTCGGTGATCTTCGGGCGGACGCCGGAGCAGTTGCGCGTCGCGCGGGAGGTCGTGGCCGAACTGGAGCGGGAGAAGATCTACCGTCGGCCGATCGTGACTAAGATCGAGCCGTTTCAGGCGTTCTATCCGGCGGAGGAGTACCACCGGCGGTTCTTCGACCGGAACCAAGGCCACGCGTACTGCCGCCTGGTGATCGATCCCGAAGTGAAGCGGCTGCGCCGCGAATACAACGAGCGGCTCAAGCCCGAGTACCGCTGAGCGGAACGGACGGCCGTGCGGACCGCGTCGCCGCCGCGTTCAGCCGAGACGACGGCCGCGCTACCCCTGCGTCCAACTGAGGCGGTGGCAGAGCACGGCCAGCTCGCGGGCGAGGTCCTCGTTCTTCACCACGACGCCGGGCAGGTCGGTCAGGCGGCGCGGCGCGAAGTTCCAGATCGCCCGCACGCCGGCCCGCGCGAGCATCTGCGCGACGTGCTGCGCGACCTCGGCCGGCGTGGCGACGATCCCGATCTGCACCTTCCGCTTCCGGATCGAGGCGATCAGGTTCTCCGTCGGCTCGACCTCCAGCTTGCCGAACTTCCGGCCGATCTTGTCCGGATCGTTGTCGAAGAGCAGGACGATCTTGAGCCCGTACGCCTCGAAGCCGGGATAGCGGGCGAGCGCCCGCCCGAGGCTTCCGGCGCCGACGAGCGCCGCCGGCCGCGGATGATCGACGCCGAGCACTTCGCGCAGCCGCGCCGCGAGGCGGTCCGCCTCGTAGCCGACGCCGGGGCGTCCCCGCTCCGCCAAGTGTCCCAGGTCCTTGCGGACGATCGCCGCTTGGGTGTCGGCGGCGACCGCCAGATCGTCGGAGGAGACGACCGGTTCGTGCCGTCCGAGGGCTTCGAGGCAGCGCCGGTAGTAGAGGGGGAGCCGCTCCAGCGTCGGGTCGGGAATCTGCGCCTCGGACATCCGGCTCCTCCAGCGGGAGATCGTGAACAAAAGTACGAAGTCAGCATAGCCCCGCGATTCCGGCCCGGCAAGTCGCGCCTGGGGCGAAAACTTCCCCAATTGGCTCGATTAGCGCCGTTTACAGCGCCCGCCCAAGGCGTTTCTTGCGCGTCCCCGCAGCGGCTGCTAACCTCCCACCCGTGAAAAAAATCACGAAGTCGCGGAATGCCGAAGGACCTGCCCGCCAACTGCGGCCGGCTCGCGCGTCCCGCGGCGAAACATCCCGGGCGGGCTCGTGAACTAATTCACGAACGCCGGGCAGCCCCGCCGAAGGGCGCGCGACGCCCGAGGCGTGAGGGCCAGAAGGGGACGGACCGGATGGGCAAGACACTGACGCAGAAGATCCTCGAAGCGCACCTCGTAGACGGCGAACTGGTCGTCGGCCGCGAGATCGGCCTGCGCATCGACCAGACGCTGACCCAGGACGCCACCGGCACGATGGCCTACCTGCAGTTCGAGGCGATCGGCATCCCGCGCGTCCAGACGGAACTCTCGGTCAGCTACGTGGACCACAACACGCTCCAGTCCGACTTCAAGAACGCCGACGACCACAACTACCTCCGCTCGGTGGCGGGGAAGTACGGCGTCGTCTTCTCGCGCCCCGGCAACGGCATCTGCCACCAGCTCCACCTCGAGCGGTTCGCCCGCCCGGGCCGGACGCTGATCGGCAGCGACAGCCACACGCCGACCGCCGGCGGCGCCGGCGCGTTCGCCCTCGGCGCCGGCGGCCTCGACGTCGCCTGCGCAATGGCCGGCCAGCCGTTCCGCCTCAAGACCCCGAAGGTCGTCGCCGTCCGCCTGACCGGCAAGCTCTCGCCGTGGGTTTCGGCGAAGGACGTGGTCCTCGAGCTGCTGCGGCGGATCGACGTCAAGGGCGGCAGGGAGAAGGTGCTGGAGTACTGCGGTCCCGGCGTCGCCACCCTCTCCGTGCCCGACCGCGCGACGATCACCAACATGGGGACCGAGACCGGCGCCACGACGTCGATCTTCCCCAGCGACGACGCGACCCGCGCCTTCCTCGAGGCGCAGGGGCGCGGCGAGCAGTGGGTCGCGCTCGGCGCCGACGCCGACGCGGTCTACGACGAGACGATCGAGATCGACCTCGCGGCCGTCGTGCCGATGGCCGCCTGCCCGCACAGCCCCGGCGCGGTGAAGACCGTCCGCGAGCTCGGCGCGATGGCCGTCAACCAAGTCTGCATCGGCTCCTGCACCAACTCCTCGCTGCGCGACATGAAGGCCGCGGCCGCCGTGCTGCGCGGCAAGACGATCGCCGAAGGGCTGCACCTCACGGTCAACCCGGGCAGCCGCCAGGTCGTCGAGCACCTCGTCGAGTCGGGCGAGCTGCGCGACCTCGTGGCCGCCGGCGCGCGGATCCTCGAGAACGCCTGCGGCCCGTGCATCGGCATGGGCGCGGCCCCCTCGACCGGCGCCGTGTCGGTGCGCACGTTCAACCGCAACTTCGAAGGGCGCAGCGGCACGAAGGACGCCAAGGTCTTCCTCGTCAGCCCGGAGACCGCGGCGGCGACGGCGCTGCGCGGCGTCCTGACCGACCCGCGCGACCTCGGCGCGGCGCCGAAGATCGACGCGCCGAAGTCGTTCTTCGTCAACGACAACATGTTCATCAAGCCGCGTCCGCAGGCCGAGGCGGAGAAGGTCGCGATCGTGCGCGGGCCGAACATCGCCCCGCTGCCCGAGTTCCCGCCGCTCCCCGACGCCCTCTCCGGCCCGGCGCTGCTCAAGGTCGGCGACAACATCACGACCGACCACATCATGCCCGCCGGCGCGCGGATCCTGCCGCTGCGGAGCAACGTCCCCGCGATCTCGAAGTTCGTCTTCGAGGCGGTGGACTCGAGCTTCCCCGAGCGGGCGCAGGCGGCCGGCGGCGGCTTCATCGTCGGCGGCGAGAACTACGGCCAGGGGAGCAGCCGCGAGCACGCGGCGCTGGCGCCGAAGTACCTCGGCGTGAAGGCGGTCATCGTCAAGTCGTTCGCGCGGATCCACCTCGCCAACCTGATCAACTTCGGCATCGTCCCGCTGACCTTCGTCGATCCGGCCGACTACGACAAGATCGACGCCGGCGACGCGCTCGAGGCGGTGATCGGCGACCTGCGCGGGGCGGTGAAGCTGGTCAACAAGACCAAGGGCGCCTCGTACGCCCTGACGCACACCCTCTCGCCGCTCGACGCGGAGATCCTCAAGGCCGGCGGCAAGCTGCCTTGGATCAAGACCCAACTGGCGGCCCGGGCCTGACGGCCGGACGCGATCGGAGACAGATCATGGCCAAGATCCAGATGAAGACCCCGTTGGTGGAGATGGACGGCGACGAGATGACCCGCGTGCTGTGGCGCTGGGTCAAGGACAAGCTGATCGCGCCGTACGTGGACCTGAAGACCGAGTACTTCGACCTGGGCCTCGCGCACCGCGACCAGACCGACGACAAGGTCACGATGGACGCCGCCGAGGCGACGAAGAAGCTGGGCGTGGCGGTGAAGTGCGCCACGATCACGCCGAACGCCGACCGGGTGGTCGAGTACAAGCTGAAGAAGCAGTGGAAGAGCCCCAACGGCACGATCCGCGCCGCGCTCGACGGGACCGTCTTCCGCAAGCCGATCATGGTCCGCAACGTCAAGCCGGCCGTGGCGAGCTGGAAGAAGCCGATCATCGTCGGCCGCCACGCCTACGGCGACGTCTACAAGAACGCCGAGATCGCGGTCCCCGGGCCGGGCAAGGGCGAGCTGGTCTTCACCGGCGCCGACGGCAAGGAGACGCGGGTCCTGATCCAGGAGTTCAAGGGCCCCGGCGTCCTCCAGGGGATCCACAACACCGAGAAGTCGATCCGCAGCTTCGCCCGCTCCTGCTTCAACTACGCCCTCGACGAGAAGGTGGACGTCTGGTTCGCCACCAAGGACACGATCTCCAAGACGTACGACCAGACCTTCAAGCTCCTCTTCCAGGACGTGTTCGAGAAGGAGTACAAGGACCGCTTCGCCGCCGCCGGCGTGACCTTCTTCTACACGCTGATCGACGACGTCGTGGCCCGGATGATGAAGACCGAGGGCGGCGTGCTCTGGGCCTGCAAGAACTACGACGGCGACGTGATGTCCGACATGGTCGCCTCGGCGTTCGGCTCGCTGGCGATGATGACCTCGGTGCTCGTCTCCCCCGACGGCTGCTTCGAGTACGAGGCGGCCCACGGCACGGTGCAGAAGCACTACTACAAGCACCTCAAGGGCGAGAAGACCTCCACCAACTCGATGGCCCTGATCTTCGCCTGGAGCGGCGCGCTGCGGAAGCGCGGCGAGCTGGACAAGCAGCCCGAGCTGATGAAGTTCGCCGACCTGCTGGAGAAGGCCTCGCTGGCGACGATCGAGGACGGCGTGATGACGCGCGACCTCGCGGCGCTGGCCAACCCCGCCCCGAGCAAGGTCCTGACGGCGGAAGAGTTCCTCGACGCGGTCGCCGCCCGCTTGGCGACCCTCGTCTGACGACGTTCCACCGGTGGCCGCGGCGCTTGTAACCCCCCTTCCGAACGCCGCGGCCGCCATTTTCCTCAAGGACAGCGAACATGGAGCCGAAACGGAGGGCCCAAGCGGGCTCGTTCGAGTCGAGCGACATCCTCGTCCTCGTCGAGCCGGTCGCGGCCGGCGCCGGACGGACGATCGAGCTCGACTCGATCGTCATGCCGCAGTACGGCGACGAGATCATCGCCGCCATCAACCGCGTCCTCGACCGCTTCGAGATGAAGGACGCGAAGATCGTCGCCCGGGACAAGGGCGCCCTCGACTGCACGATCGACGCGCGCGTGGAAACCGCGCTGCGCCGCGCGTTGGGGATCGAGGAGGGCACGGCCTATGAAGCCGAATAAGGCGCGTCGCCGCACGATGCTCTACATCCCCGGCAACAACCCGGGGATGCTCCAGAACGGCCCGATCTTCGGCGCCGACAGCGTGCTGCTCGACCTCGAGGACTCGGTCGCCGCGACGCAGAAGGACGCGGCCCGGCTGCTCGTCGCCTCGGTGATGAAGTCGATCGACTTCGGCGCCACCGAGGTCACGGTGCGGGTCAACCACCTCGACACGCCGTTCGGCATGGCCGACATCGAGGCGATCGTCCCGCTGCAGCCGTCGGCGATCCGCTTCCCGAAGATCGACCGGCCGGAGGACGTCCACCGCGTCGTCGAGGCCGTGGAGCGGATCGAGGACAAGCACGGCCTCCCGCACGACAAGATGAAGATCCACCCGCTGATCGAGACCGCGCTGGGCGTCGAGAACGCCTTCGCCATCGGCGGGGCGAGCCCGCGCATCGACGCCTTCTCCATCGGCGGCCAGGACCTGACGGCCGACCTGCAGGTGGCGAAGACGCGCGACGGCGAGGCGATCGACTACGCCCGGCGGCGCCTCGTGATGGCCGCCAAGGCGCTGAAGATCGACGTCATCGACACCGTGTGGGCCGACGTGGACGACGAGGAAGGGCTGCGCGCCGAGACCGAGCACATCAAGAAGCTCGGCTTCTGCGGCAAGGCGGTGATCAACCCCCGCCAGATCCCGACGGTCCACGAGGTTTTCACTCCCACGGCGGACGAGGTCCGCAAGGCGGAGCGGATCTTCCGCGAGTACCTGCGCCAGAAGGCGTTGGGCGTGGGCGTTTTCGCCATCGACGGCAAGATGATCGACGCCCCGGTCGTGGCGCGCGCGCGGCGCACGCTCGAACTGGCCTGCGTCGACGTCGAAGCCTTGGCGTGAGGTGCGAGCGATGAAGAACGCCATCGGCGTCGAGATTCCCGCGGAGATCCCGGGTCTCGGCAAGCTGGAGCCGTTCCAGGGGGCCTGGACGAAGCTGGCCAAGGGCTGGATGGACGAGGCGGTCAGCGCGACGCCGCTCAAGGCCAAGCGGGCGCACCTCGACAAGCTGCGCAACTCGCTCGAGGAAGCGATCGAGCGCTGCGAGCCGCACGACGGGATGACCGTCTCCTTCCACCACCACCTGCGCGGCGGGGACGGCGTCTGCGTGCGGACGATCGAGATCCTGCACAAGATGGGGATCAAGGGGATCACGCTCGCCTCGTCGTCGCTCACCTCCGCGCACGACGCGCTCGTCCCGTACCTGCAGGACGGCACGATCACCCGCGTCTGGTCGTCGGGGATCCGCGACCGGCTCGGCGAGGCCGTCACGCGCGGCGCGCTCGACGTGCCGGTGATGATCCACTCCCACGGCGGCCGCGTGCGCGCCGTGGTCACCGGCAAGATCAAGATCGACCTCGCGGTCATCGCCGCCTCCGCGGCCGACTGCGAGGGGAACGCCACGGGCGCGGTCGGCCCGTCGGCCTTCGGCTCGCTCGGCTACGCGATGGTGGACGCCGAGTACGCCCGGAACGTGGTCGTCGTCACCGACAACCTCGTGCCGTATCCCTGCACGCCGATCTCGATCCAGCAGATCCACGTGGACCACGTGGTGAAGGTGGACTCGATCGGCGACCCGAAGAAGATCGCCACCGGCACGACCCGGATCACCAAGTCCCCGCTGGACCTGCTGATCGCCGAGGTCGCCTCCCGCGTGATCGAGCACTCGGGCTACATGGTCCCCGGCTTCTCCTTCCAGGTCGGCGCCGGCGGCGCCTCGCTCGCCGTGGCGAAGTTCCTGCGCCGCACGATGCGCGAGCGCGGCGTCAAGGGCGGCTTCGCCCTCGGCGGCGTGACCTCCTACGTCGTGGAGATGCTCGAGGAAGGGCTGTTCGACGCGGTCTTCGACGTCCAGTCGTTCGACGCCCTCGTCTCCGGGTCGCTGGCCAAGGACCCGCGGCACATCGAGATCTCCGGTTCGATGTACGCCAACCCGTTCAACTGCGGCTCGATGACGAACAAGCTCGACGTCGTCGTCCTCGGCGCCCTCGAGGTGGACGAGGACTTCCACGTCAACGTCATCACCGGCTCGGACGGGATGATCCGCGGCGCCTCCGGCGGCCACTGCGACACGGCGGCCGGCGCGCGCCTCACCGTCGTCGTCTGCCCGGCCTTCCGCGGGCGGATGCCGATCATCAAGAAGGTCACGCAGAACGTCGTCACGCCGGGCGAGTCGGTGGACGTCGTCGTGACCGAGCGCGGCGTCGCCGTGAACCCGGCCCACGAGGGGCTGGCGGAACGGCTCTCCGCGGCCGGCCTGCCGGTGAAGGACATCGTCGCGCTCCGCAAGGAGATCGAGGCGATCACCGGCGCGCCGCGCCCGATCGAGCTGACCGACCGGATCGTCGGTCTCGTCGAGTACCGCGACGGGACGATCATCGACATCATCCGGCAGGTCAAGCAGCGGTAACCCCGATGGACGTCCGCCCCGCCTCGGCGCTCGACGCCGTGCTCGAGGCCCGCGAACGGCGGGCCGCCGCGCGCGCCGCTCTCGCCGCGGAGGGGCGGGCGTCCGTCTCCCTCACCCTCAACGTGCCGGGCTGGCCGAAGTCGTCGCCGGCCCTTGCCCGTTTCTTCAACCTTGCGCTGGAGCAGTTGCTCGACCACCTCGCCGCTCGGCGCCTCGGGCCGGACCTCGCGCGGTCCTTCCGGGACGCCGACGCGGCGGGGGATTTTTTCCTCGCCCCGGCCGCCTCGCGGCGCTGCGACGCCGCGGAGCTGAAGGCGGCGGGGGAGGCGTTCGAGGCCGGGCATCCGCTGGGGCGCTTCCTCGACGTGGACGTCGTGGACGCCGCGGGGCGTCCGGTCTCCTCGGGCCGCGCCAAGCCGTGCTTCGTCTGCGGCGCGCGGCCGGCCGTCGTCTGCATGCGCCTCGGCACGCACGCGCCGGGCGAGGCGCGCGCGCTGCTGGAGACGCGCGTCGCGGCCTTCCTCGACGAGGACCGCGCGCGCCGCGTCGCGCGGCGGCTGGCGGAGTTCGCGCTCCGCGCCGCGCTCTACGAAGTGTCGCTGGCGCCGAAGCCGGGGCTCGTGGACCGCTTCTCCGCCGGCGCGCACGACGACATGGACTTCTACACGTTCCTCAACTCCTCCGCCGCGCTCGCGCCGCGCCTCGAAGCGCTGGCCGCCGCCGGGTGGGCCTCCGCGGGCGATTCGCCCGCGGCGTGGCTCCCGCGGCTGCGCGAGCTCGGCTTGGAGATGGAGCGGGCGATGCGCGCCGCGACCGGCGGCGCCAACACGCACAAGGGGCTGATCTTCCTCGTCGGCCTCGCCCTCTTCGGCGCGGCGCGGACGATCCGCGCGCGCGGCGCGTGGGACGAGCGCGCCTTCCGCCGCGCGGTCGGCGCGACGGTGCGCGGCCTCGCCGAGCGGGAGCTGGGCGGCCCGGCCGACGTGGACGAACTCTCGCACGGCGAGCTGGCCGCGCGGCGCCACGGCGCGCGCCTCGCCGGCGGCGCGCGGCGCGAGGCGGAGCGGGGCTTCCCGACCGTCTTCCGCGCCGGGCTGCCGGAGCTGCGGCGACGCGCGCCCGAAGGGCTGCCGGCGCGCGGCGCGGCTGCGATCGACGGCGCGCTGCGCCCCGCGCTCCACGCGCTGATCGCCGCGGGGCGCGACACCAACGTCCTGCACCGCGGCGGGACCGCGGTCCTCTCCGGCCTGCGGCGTCGCGCCAAGGCGGCGCTGCTTGCGGACGGCGCCGACGGCGGGGCGGCGGAGCGGGAGCTCGAGCGGTACGCTCTCGCGCGCCGCGCCTCGGCCGGCGGCGCGGCCGACCTTCTGGCCGTGTCGCTGTTCGTGCGTTGGGCGGAACTGGAGTGGGCCGGTGGACCTCGCTGACTATCAGATCCGCGCGATCGATCTCGACGACGAAGCCGACGTCGCGGACGTGCGCCGCTTCCTCGCCGCGCACGGCTTCGACTACGACGCCGCGGCGGTGGACGAGACGCTGCAGCTCGAGACGGTCTCGGGGGAGCTGGCCGGCGTCGGCTCGCGGCAGGCGAACGTCCTCAAGTACGTCTGCGTGGCCGAGCGGCACCGCGAGACGGCGGCCGCGGCGCGCCTCGTGACCGCGCTCTCCGACCGCGCGCTGCGCGCCGGGCACGACCGGGTCTTCGTCTTCACGCGCCCGACGACGGCGCGGCTGTTCGCCGGCCTCGGCTTCGCGGTCGTCGCGACCGCCCCGCCGCTCTTCGCGCTGCTCGAGTTCGGCTACGCCTCGATCGCCGACTTCCAGAAGAAGCTCGCCGCGCGCCGCCGCCGCTTCGAGGGACGCCGCGTCGCGGGGATCGTCGTCAACTGCAACCCCTTCACGCGCGGCCACCGGCACCTCGTCGAGACCGCCGCCGCGCGCGATGACACGGTCTACGTCTTCGTCGTCGAGGAGGACCGCTCGCTCTTCCCGTTCTCGGTGCGGTTCGAGCTGGTCCGCCGCGGCCTCGCCGACCTCGGCAACGTCGAGGTCCTCGCCGGCGGCCCGTACATCGTCTCCGCCGCGACCTTCCCGACCTACTTCCTCAAGTCGGAGCAGGTCGGCGACGTCGCGCGCGGGCAGGCGGAGCTCGACGCGACGATCTTCGCCGAGCGGATCGCGCCGCCGCTGG
This sequence comes from bacterium, assembly GCA_021372775.1. Classification (NCBI taxonomy): domain Bacteria; species bacterium. The sequence continues at coordinate 10,551 of JAJFTU010000252.1, forward strand.
GGATCGCGCGCCGCTACGTCGGCACCGAGCCGACCTGCGCCACGACCGCCGCGTACAACGCCGCGCTGAAGCGGATCCTCCCGCCGCGCGGCGTGGACGTGACGGAGGTCCCGCGCCTCGCCGCCGACGGGGCGGGGGACGTGATCAGCGCCTCGAAGGTCCGCCGCGCGATCTGGGAGCGGCGCGTGGACCAGCTCGCCCGCTACCTCCCCGACGTCACCCGCGCCTACCTCTCCTCCGAGGCCGCGCGCCCGATCATCCGCCGCATCCAGGCCCTGCCCCGTCCCGCCTGACCCGCGGTCCGCGCGCGGACGCGCGGCGCCCGCGGCGGGCCCCGGCGACGGGCTAGGCCTCGCCGCGCGCTGTCCGCCGCCGGGGCGATGGCGTAGGATTGGCGCGAGCGGGCTCCGAGGCGGGCGTCCGCGGGGGCGTCGGTCGGCGCGCGAGGGGGCGGGTTGAGCGAAGAGGACATTCCGCAGGAGCCGAGGTCCGCCGCGGCGATGCGGGTCCTCCATCGCTTCGCGCGGCAGTGGACGGCCACGTGCGTCGCGTGGGTCGGAGTGATCTTCGTCTTCCGGCTGCGGTTCGACGGGCCCCTGATGTTTCTGCCGCTCCTCGTCAGCTTCGTCGTCGTTCTCGAGTTGGCCGTCGGCGCGCTCGTCCGGATGATCCAGGCCGGGGAGGTCGCTCCGGACTGGGGCCGCGGAGACAAATGGGCAGCGTACGGATCGAACGCCCTGTTTGGCGTCCTCTTTGCGGTCGGCTTCTTCTTCCGCTGGCCGATAAGGCCGGTGGACGGCGGCTTCGCCGACGACTCGGGCGCGCGCACTCTGGCGGAATACCGGCTCGTCTTGGAATGGCAGGCCGCGCTCTTGGCGAGCTTCGCCGCCGCCTTTGTCGGCAGCGCGCTCTCGGCGATCTTTCGTCCGAAGCCCGAGCGCGGCGCCGGTCTGAGTCTGCTTTCGGACGCCTTCCGCAACGACAAGACTCGGTGATGCGGCCCGCGCCGCGGACGCCCGCGAGCTCCGCCGTGTCGAACGCCTTGATCTGGGCGCCGCCCACTTCCCACGCGTAGAGCAGGTCATTCGCCGGACGGCCCGGCTTCGATCGGCACGTTGACCCACAGGTGCCATCGGCGGAGCAGCGTGCCGCGGCGCCGGACGGCGGGGTCGAGCGCCACGTTGCCCGCGGTGGCGTGACGCGCCGCGGCGTCGGCCACGGCGGCGTTCGGCCAAACGCGTTCCGCGAGGTAGCCGAGGCGCTTCCACGCGGCGCCCGAGCCCGCGGCCGCCGCCTCGGCCAGCAATGCCTCGACGTGCGCGCCGTGCAGCGAGTACTCGCGCAGAAGGTCGGCGACGTTGCGGATGCCTCCGCACAGTTCGGGCCGGCGCAGCCCGTCGACGAGGGTGCGTTCCGGCGTCGAGACCGGCACCGCTCGGCGCCGCGTCTCCGGCGCTCTTTCCGGCGCTGTCCCGACAACGGGCCTGCGCAGACGATGTGTCGTCGGGGCGGGTGTCCGTTCTTGGAGTCACGCAACCGGGTCTTGCGCGGCCCGGCGCGTTCGCCGAAATTGTCGGGGGAGGCGGGAGATGGGGCGCGGGAGGCTCGCGGGACTCTTCGGGTGGGCTCTCTGCGCGGTCGCGCCGCTGTTGTGCGGGGCGGCGTTCGCCGCGGAAGAGGCGCCGGCGCCGCGCACTCTCGGCGAGGCGCTGCTCGGCGGGCGCGCGGAGTACCAACTGCGGCTGCAGCGGATCGAGCTGTCGTACGAGCCGCAGTTCCGCTATCCGGCGGAGCGGCGGCGCGCGCTCGGCGCGGGACTCGCGGTCGGGTACGAGACGGCGGCGTGGGGCGGGTGCGCGGTCGGCGCGGTCGCGTACGGCGCGGCGCCGGTGGACGCGCCCGCGGATCTCGACGGCTCGGGGATGCTGCGCTCCGGGCAGCGCGGCTTCGGCGTGCTCGGGCAGGCGTACGCGCGCTGCGAAGCCGGGCCGGTCGCGGCGCGCGCTGGACGGCTGATCCTCGCCACGCCGTTCCTCGGGCCGCGCGACTCGCTGCTCGCGCCGGTCGCGGTGGAAGGGGCCGTCGCGGACGTCGCGCTCGGGGCGGGGTTCGCGGCGCACGGCGCGGTCGTCGTCGGCTACAAGGCGCGGAACGGCACGGCCTTCGTCGCGCCGAGCGCGGCCGGCGGGTTCGAGACCGACCGCTCGCTGTCGATCGTCGGCCTGACGCGGCAGGGCGCGGTCGGCGGCCAGCTTTGGGCCTATCGGCTGCGGGACTACTTCGACACCTACTACGCGCAGCTCGACGTCGTGCGGCGTCTCGGGCGGAACGTCGAGGCGCGGCTCTCGCTGCAGGCGTTCCGCCAGCGCGCGGTCGGCGCGGCGCTCGCCGGCGACGCGCGCGGCGGCGAGGCCGGGGCGCTCGTCGCGCTCGACGGGTTCGGCGCGGAGCTGCGCGGCGCGGCGACCGTCGCCTCGCGGCGCGGCACGATCCTCAAGCCGTGGGGGGACTACCCCGGCTTCACCTCGATCATGGAAGAGGACTGCGACATCCCGGGCGAGCGGGCGTGGCTCTTCGGCGCGACGCTCGATCTCGCGCGGCTCGGCGCGCCGGGGCTCGTCGTCGGCGGCGACTACACGAAGGCGTGGGTGCCCGATCCGGGGCTCGGGATGAGCC
>JAJFTU010000253.1 GCA_021372775.1 bacterium
CGCGTTCGCCTCGTCGCCGAGCGCGAACTGCGCCGCGGTGAGCGTGGCGTCGGCGCGCGAGGCGCTCGAGCCGACGAGGTCGGGGACCGTCGCGCGGCGCACGCCGAGGCTGACGACGAGCCGCACCGGCCGGCCGGGGCGCGTTTCGCTTCCCGCCGCCGGCGTCTGCTGGAGCACCCGCCCTTCCGGCGCGGAGGCGTCGAAGCGGCGGCCGGCGACTTCCGGGTTGAGCCCCGCGGCGCGCAGCGTCCGCTCCGCGGCCGCGGCGTCGAGACCGACGACCGACGGGGCGCGGACGACGGGGCTGTGGCCCGCGGCGAAGCGCAAGGCGAGCCAGATCCCGCCGACGAACGTCAGCCCCAGCGTGGCCGCCAAAAGGGCCCCGCGCAGCACCGACGCCCAGCGCTCCGTCCTGGACTTCATCCTCGTCCGTCCCCTCCCGAACCAACGCCGAACGCCCCGCTCTGGTTCCCCCGATTCCGTCTCGGGCGCCCGTTTCGCGGTCCGAAAGCGCCCGCCAGTCTATCAGCCGCCGGCCCCGCCAACGAACCGCCCGACGGCGGCGGCCGAGTTCCGGGTCACGGCGCGGTCTGTGCGGCGTCGAAGCCCGGTTCCACGAACCGCCCGGCGGCGGCGGCCGAGTTCTAGGGGCGCCGGACGAGCCGCGCGGCGACGAACCCTTCGGTGTCTTCCTCGTCCGGCCGGGTCCGCAGCAGCGGCGGGTCGCCGACGACGAGGCCGTCCCCGGCCGCGCCGAGCAGGCCGCGCGGATCCTCGGCCGCGAACTCGGGGTGCGCCGCGAGGAAGGCCCGCACGCGCTCTTCCCCCTCTTCCGGCTCGAGACTGCAGACGGCGTAGACCAGCGCGCCCCCCGGACCGACGAGCGCCGCGGTCCGCTCGAGCATCGCCGCCTGCCGCGCCGCGCACTCGGCGACGTCCGCCTCGACCAGCCGGTCCCGTTTCTCGGGACGCCGGCGCAGCGTCCCGGTGCCGGTGCAGGGGGCGTCGAGCAGCGCGAGGCCGAAGGCGCCGTCGCGCAGCGGCGGGCGGAGCGCGTCGGCCCGCACGGCCGCCGTCCGCGCGCCGGGACGGGCGGTCCGGCGCAGCGCGGCGCCCAAGAGCCGCGCCCGCGTGCCGTGCAGTTCGAGCGCGGCGAGGCCGCCGCGCGCCAGCGGCGCCAGGAGCGCGGCCTTGCCCCCCGGCGCGGCCGCGACGTCGGCCACGGGGCGTTCGTCGGCCGGCGCGGCGAGGAGCGCCACCAGCCCCGCCCCCTCGTCGAGCAGCACGAACGAGCCGGCGGCGAAGTCCTCGGTCTCCTGCGGCGCGCCGCCCAAGACGGCGAGCCCGCGCGGATGCCGCGCCGCCGGCGCCGTCGCCACCCCCGCCGCCGCCAGCCGCTCGGCCAGCGCCGCGCGGTCGTCGAGCGCGACGAGGAACGGCCGCGGGGGCCGCAGCGTCGCCTCGACGAGCCGCCGCGCGCGGTCCTCGCCGTAGGTCCGCCGCCAGCGTTCGAGGAGCCACGCCGGCACGGTGGCCAGCGGATCGAGCGGCGGGCGGGCCGCGGCGATCCGCCGCAGCACGGCGTTGACGAGCGGGGCCGCCTCCGGCGACTCCCCCATCTTCAGCGCCTCGACCGTCTCCGAGACGGCGGCCGCGGCCGGCACGCCGAGCAGCAGCGCCTGCGCCGCGCCGAGCCGCAGCGCGGCGCGCGCCTCCGGCTGCACGTGCTCCAGGCCGCGCCGCACCAGCGGCGCGAGGACCGCGTCGAGCGCGCCCCGCCAGCGCAGCGCGGCCATCGCCATCGCCTGCACGAAGCCGCGGTCGCGCGGGTCGTCGAAGAGCCGCCCCCGCGCCTGCACGAGGCGGTCGGAGAATCCTCCGCGATCGACTTCAAGCAGAACGTCGAGCGCCGCGCGGCGCGTCGCCGCCGCGTCTTCCGAACGAGGCATCAGGGTTCTCCGCCGCGCGCCGCGGGGCCGCGCGGTCCATAACGTGCCGCTTCAAGATCCGCCCGGCGCGGAACGTCCGACGCCGTGCGGCGCGACGATGCGGCCGCCGCGCCGCCGCGATGAACGATCCGCGCCATGCGGCGCCCCGCGAGGCCGCGCATCGCGCGCGGCGCCGCGGCCGCGGCGGGGCGGCGCGGCGTCACGGCTCGCCGTCGCCGAGCGTCTCGCCCAGCGCGAGGCGCCGGCCGGCGAGCGCGGCGGCGGCCGACATCGGCTTGCTCCCCGCCGGCTGCACGGCGTGGATCCGCAACAGCCGCCCGTCGCCGGCGACCGCGTCCGCGGCCTCGCCGGCGCGCCGCAGCACGAGCCCCGGCGCCGCGCCGTCCGGCGCCGCCTCGGCGAGCGCCTCGACGTCGAGCAGCCGCAGCGTGCCCTTCGGCCCGCGGCAGACGACCGGCGGCCACGGGTCGAAGGCCCGCGTCCGCCGCTCGATCTCGACCGCGCTCCACTCCCAGCGCAGGAGGCCGTCCGCCTTGGCCAGCGGCGGGGCGAGCGTCGCCAGCGCGCCGTCCTGCGGCGTCGGCCGCGCGGTCCCGTCGGCCAGCGCGTCCAGCGTCTCGACGAGCAGCTCTGCGCCGACGAGCGCGAGCCGCGCGCCGAGCGCGGCCGCCTTCTCGCGCGGCGCGATCGCCGCCGCGCGCCGCAGCAGGATCGGCCCCTCGTCGAGCCCGCGGTCCATCAGCATCGTGCTCACGCCGGCCTCGGCGTCGCCGCGGAGGAGCGTCGTCTGCACCGGGCTCGCGCCGCGGTGGCGCGGCAGCAGCGAGAAATGCAGGTTGACCGCGCCGAAGCGCGGCGCGTCGAGCAGCCGCCCCGGCAGGATCCGCCCGTAGGCGACGACGACGAAGACGTCCGCGCCGCGCGCCAGCAACTCCTCGCGCGCCGCCGCGGGACGCAGCGACGTCGGCTGGAGAATCGGCCCGAGCCCCAGTTCGAGCGCGCGCGCCTTGACCGGCGGCGCGGCCGGCGTCCGCGAGCGGCCGACCGGCGCGTCGGGGGCGGAGACGACGCCGACGATCTCGTGCCCCGCCGCGCGCAGCGCCTCGAGCGAGGGAACCGCCCACGCCGGCGTGCCGAAGAACAGAACCTTCAACGCCCCGTCTCCCGCGGTCCGCCGCCCGACGAAGGCCCGCCCGCGCCGCCGCGGCGAACGCCGGGCGCGCCGCGGACGAACGGCGTCAACGGCCGGAAACCCACTCGCCGTCCCGCTGCATCCGCTTGATCTTGCGCAGCACGAGGCGCCGCTTGAGCGGCGACATCTTGTCGATGAACGTCGTGCCCTGCAGGTGGTCGCACTCGTGGAGCACCGCGCGCGCGCCGAACTCCTCGGCGACCTCCTCGTACGGCTGCATGTCGAGGTCGTAGGCGCTGTAGCGCACGCGGAACGGCCGCGTGACGGTCTCGTAGATCCCGGGGAACGAGAGGCAGCCCTCGTCGCCGGTCTGCGAGCCGGAGGTCTCGAGGATCTTGGGGTTGATCAGGACCTTCACCTGCCCCGGCTCGTCCCCCGCGGTGAGGTCGATCACGACGACGCTCCGGCCGTCGCCGACCTGGTTGGCGGCCAGCCCGACGCCCGGCTCGGCGTGCATCGTCTCGATCATGTCCTGCACCAGTTGGCGCAGGTCGTCGTCCACGCCCTCGACGTCCTTGGTCGGCTGCAGAAGAATCGGGTCGGGATAGAGCACGACGGGTCGGCGGGCCATGGTCTCGGACTCCTCGGGGTGGTGTTCGCCGCATCGTCGCACCGGCGAAGAACCCCGTCAAACGCGCCCCTTCAAGGGGACGGGCGTCCCCTGCGGAGGACGGCGCGCCGCAAGCCAACTCGCTGATTCTCAAGGCCTTTCCCCGAGGGCACGCGCCTTGCAACATCAGCGGGCGAAGGGCGCCGCGGCCCGCGCCGCGGACGCCCGGGAGGAACGACCGTGAAACCCCGCCGCCCCCGCGCCATCGCCTTCCTCGCCGCCGCCGCGACGGCCATGGCCGTCTGGGGCGCCTTCGCCCTCGCCGACCAGGACCCGCGCGACGTCAACCTCGTCCGGAGCGGCTCCGAGACCCAGCCGCCGCAGGCCGCCCCGAGCGACGGCCCGGTCGATCCGTTCGGCCGCGTCCGCTACATCGAAGGGGGCGCGCGCGTCCTGCGGACCGACGGCGCCGAGGACCTCGGCTTCAACGCCCCGGTCTACAAGGGGGACCGCGTCGAGACCGCCGGCGACGGCCAGCGGGTCGAGCTGCAGCTCCCCGACGGCAGCCTCGTCCGCCTCGACATCCGCTCCTCGGTCGAGCTCTACGACTTCGCCGCCCCGGGCGACGGGGACGGGGCGACCGTCCTCGGCCTCTCCGCCGGCAGCCTCGCCGCCGACGTGCCGAACCCCAACGGCGGCCAGAACTTCCGCATCGACACCCCGGCCGCCTCGGTCTACCCGACCGAGCGGGCCGCCTTCCGCGTGGACATCGAGGACAACGACGCGGTCCGCGTCTCGGTCGAGCACGGCGCGGTCGAGGTCGCGGGCCAGGACGGCACGGTTGTCGTGCGGGCCGGCGAGCGGACCCGCGTCCGCGCCGGCGAGCAGCCGCGCCGCCCGTGGGACTACAACGTCATGATCCGCGACGGCTTCGACGGCTGGGTCGCGCGGCGGGACGACGTCTACGCGCTGCGCGAGCAGCCGGGCAAGGAGTACGGCTCGCTGCCGGCGGAGGTCCGCCCCTACTACGGCGAGCTCTCCCGCTACGGCCACTGGGTCTACACCGACGAGTTCGGCTGGACCTGGAAGCCGGACAACGTCTCCGGCGACTGGCGTCCGTACTACGAGGGCGAGTGGGACTACGGCCCGGGGGGCCCGGTCTGGGTCGGCAGCGAACCTTGGGGCTGGGCGGTCTACCGCTACGGCCGCTGGAACTTCCGCGTCGGCCTCGGCTGGCTCTGGATCCCCGGAGCGGTCTTCGGCCCGGCGCACGTCTACTGGTACTACGGCCCGAGCTACGTCGGCTGGTGCCCGCTCGACTTCTGGAACTACCCCGTCTACGTCGGCCTCGGCTGGGGCTGGGGCGACCCGTGGTTCGACGGCTACCCGTGGGGCTTCGTCCGCTACCACGACTTCTGGGGCCGCGGCATGCACGGCCGGTACATCCCGCGCAACGCGGTGATCCCGCGCGACCTCCGCGGCGGCTACGTCGGCCGCAGCGGCCTCCCGCTCCGCAACGCGACGCGGATCGGCGAAGGCGGGGTGCGCGGCGTCCGCGACCTGCCGCAGGACTCCTTCCAGCGGATCCGCGACGCGGCGGCCCGCAACGCCGGGCGAGGCTTCTCGCCGGTCGAAGGGCGCGCGCCGATCAACCGCGCGGCGAGCCCCGCGCGCACCTTCCGCGACGTCGAGCGGACGCAGATCGGCGGCCGCCAGGCGCGGACCGCGCCGTCGGTCTCCGACCGCTTCTTCCCGCAGCGCGGCGCCGACCAGCGGCAGCAGCCCGGCGCGGCTTCGACCGGCCGCACGGCGACCGGGCGCGACGCGACCAGCGCCGGGCGCGACGCGACCAGCGCCGGGCGGGACGCGGGCGCGACCCGCACCCCGCCGGACCGCGGCGGATCCGGCCGTCCGGCGACCGGCCCCGGCCGCCGCTTCGACGGCGGCGCCGACCAGGCGTCGCCGCGGCCGCCGGACGCCGGCCAGAGCCGGCTGCCGTCGTTCCCGCGCTCCCCGCGCGCCGACGCGACCGCCGACCGCGGGCCGCAGGCCGAGCGCGGCGCCGGCGTGAGCCGCCTCTTCGACCGGATCTCGCCGGCCAGCCGCGGCGACGCGACGCGCGGACGCGCCGCGTCGTCCGACCAGACCCGCGCGGAAGGCCGTTCGGCGACGGCCGACCGTCCGCGCTACGAGGCGCGCCCGACCCCGTCCGACGACTCCCGCGCCGAAGGGCGTTCCGCGACGGCCGACCGTCCGCGCTACGAAGCGCGCCCGACCCCGTCCGAACAGCCCCGTTCCGAAACCCGCACCGCCCCGAGCGACCGCCCGCGCTACGAGGCGCGCCCGGCCCCGTCCGAACAGCCCCGTTCCGAAACCCGCACCGCCCCCGCCGAACGGCCGCGCTACGAGGCGCGTCCCGCTCCGTCGGAGTCGCCGCGCTCCGCCCCCTCGGCCGCGCCGCGCTCCGAAGGGCGCTCGGCCCCGTCGGCGGCGCCCCGCTCCGAAGCACGTTCGGCCCCGGCCGCGCGCTCCGAGTCCCGCGGCGGCGGCGGAGGCGGCCACGCCGCCCCGGCGTCCGGCTCGCGCGGCGGAGGAAAGCGCGACCGCTGACCCAGCCTGGCAGGAGCGGAAGGGCGGTTCTCCTCCCACGGCGCCCTTCCGCCTCACGGCCCGCGCATCGCGCGCGGGCCGTTTTTTTCACGGTGAAGCCGAGCCTGTTGCGCCCGCCGCGGGCGGCCGGCGCCGCGCGTCTGTCCGGACGGTGTCCGGACGTGCCGTCCGCCGGCGGACGAAACCGGCGCGGGCGGCCTCCGCCCCCCGCCGCCAACCCGTTCGCCCGCCGGACGTTGCGCGCCCCCCCGCCCCGCGGCCCGGTTCTTGCGTAATGGCCCGGCGTGAAACGCCCCGAGACCGTTCCCTGCGCCTTCTTCGACGGGCCCCGGCCCGCCGATCCGGCTTGGACGCCGCCCTACTGCCCGTGGGACCCCTGCCCCTCCGGGCGCGGCCTCCGGCCCTTCCGCTGGCGGCGCCACGGCTCCTTCCGCACCCTCGCCGCGCCCGAGCCCGTCCGCCGCTTCCGCTGCCTCGCCTGCGGACGCACCTTCTCCGCCAAGACCTTCTCCGGCGCCTACTTCGCCAAGCGACCCGACATCCTCGCCCGCCTCGCCGAGGCCCTCGCCAACGGCGCCGGGCTCCGCCAGGCCGCCCGCGGCCTCCCCTGCGCCCGCTCCACCGCCGTCCGCGCCGCCGACCGGCTCGGACGCCTCGCCGCCCTCGCCTCCGCCCTGATCCTCGAGGGCTTCCCCGTCGCCGGACCCGTCGCCTACGACGACTTCGTCTCCTTCGCCCTCGTCCAGCAGCTCGAGGTCGCCCTCGGCACCTCCGTCGATCCCGAAACCTCCCTCCTCCTCGGCCTCTCCGCCGCGCCCCGCCTCAAGGGCGCCCGCTGGACGCCCCGCCAGCGCGCCCGGATCCCCGCCCTCCGCGCCGAGCTCCCCGCCGGGCTCCCCGGACGCGCCTTCCGCGA
>JAJFTU010000254.1 GCA_021372775.1 bacterium
GCCGGTCCAGACGGCGGAGTGCTGGTAGCGTCCCGCCGGGCAGTTGGGGGACGTGGCGGTCGGCATCCACGTGTCGGTGGTCGGGTTGTAGCGCCCGCCCGTTCCGAGATAGTACGTGGCGGAGCCGGACATCGTGCTGCCGCCCCAGACGATCATCGCCGTGCCGGTCCACACGGCGGTGTGGAAATGCCGTCCCGCGGGGCAGTCCGCGCCCGTGGAGGTCGGCGCCCATGTGTCGGTGGCCGGCGTGTAGCGGGCGCCCGTGTTTTCGTACGCGGTGGCCGAGACGCCGCCCCAGACGATCATGGCGTTCCCTGTCCAAACGGCGGTGAGGTGGGTCCGGCCGGTGGGGCAGCCGGTTCCGGTCGAGGTCGCGGCCCACGAGTCGGCGACCGGGTTGTACCGTCCGCCGTCGGCCAGCGGGACGCTGGCGGCGTTGTTCCCGCCCCAGACGATCATCTCCGTTCCGGTCCAGACGTAGGCCGGCAGTTCGCGCGCCGTGGGGCAGTTCGTCCCCGTCGAGGTCGGCGTCCAAGTGTCGGTGGCCGGGTTGTAGCGGCCGCCCGTGTTCGTGACGAAGGGGGACGTGGACGTGGTCCCGCCCCACACGATCATCTCCGTCCCCGTCCAGACCGCCGCGAAGTAGCGGCGGCTGTCGGGGACGCCGACGAGCGACGTCGCCTGCGTCCACGTTCCCGAGTTGCAGACCGCGGCCGCCATCGTCGGTCGGCGCAGTCCGGACTCCGGCTGCGGCGCGACGGCCGCGACGTCGTCCGCGGGCAGGCTCTCCAGCCACTCCGACAGGTCCCGCTTGGCGAAGGTCAGCGTCTCGAGTTCGAGGCGGGCCCGCGTCTTGAGCCGCGCGCGCACGACGACGAACGCCTCGGGCGTCTCGCGCAGCACGGCCGGCGCGCCGGCTTCGGGACTCTCCGCCGCCGCGCGGGCGAACTCATCGGCGCCCAACGCGACCGACCCCGGCGCGTCGTTCGGCTGCGTCTCCGCGCGCCCCCCGTCGGGGGCGAGCGTCGCGACGAAGGTCCGCGGCTCGCCCGGCGATCCGCCGGCCGGGACGCCGCCCCACGAGGCCGACGCGGCCTCGGCCCGCTCCCGCGTCTCGCGGTGGAGGCGCGCGTCGCCGGCGTACGCCTCGCGCAGCAGCCGGTCGGCGAGGGCGGGCCGGGCCAGGCATTCGGCGATCAGCGTCGGATCGTCGTCGAGCGCCGCGAACAGCTCGAGCAGCGTCGCGGGGTCCTTCGTCTCCGCCGCCATGCGGTCCATCTCGGCCTGAAGCTGCGCGGCGGTGATCGGCCGCTGCCAGAACTTCTCGAGCGCCGCCGACTTCTTGAGCGTCTCCCGCACTTTCGCTTCCAGCGCGGCGCGAGGGACCATCCGCTCGAAGGGCGGCTTCGGCGCCGGGTTCTCCGCGGGCCAGATCCGGTGCGCGTAGTAGACCCGCTCGATCGCCTCCTGGGCCTTGACTCGTTCCTCGAAACTCGGCGGCGCCGCCGACGCCAAGGAGGCGGCGGCGAGCAGGCACAGGGCGGTCCAACCGAAGCAGCTCTTCACGGTCATGGCGGGCGCCTCTCCGGGAGCGACGGCGTGGCCGCTCCGATCCCCGATGCCGCCATCTTAATTGCCTTCGCGCCCGCGAGCCGTCCTCCGCGCCCCCGCCTGCCCGAATTCTTGTCCTCTTTGCGCCCACGGCGATTGTCGATCGTCCCCGCGCAACAATCTCGGCTTCACCGTGCGTACCTTCCCGCCAGCGAGGGTCCCCTGATGCGCGATCGTCTCTCCGCCGCCGTCCGCTTCGTCGCCGTCCTCTCGTCGCCGCTGTTCTTCGCCGCGGCGACGCCGCCCGCCGCCGCGGCGAAGGCGCCGCCGATGGAGAAGTACGTCTCGACGAACGCCAACTTCGTCCTCTACCGGCCCGCCGGATGGAAGGTCGCCGAGAGCTCGACCGGCTCGTCGTGGGTCGTGAGCGCGGCGAGCCCCGACGGCGCGCTCGAGACGCGCGTCATGCAGGGGGAGAACCGCTTCGGCGCCGCGGAGAACGTCCTGGCGGCGATGATCCGCCTGCTGGCGCAGGCCTCGAAGGACTTCTCGATCAAGGAGGCCTCGCGGGACCGCGCCGGAACGCGCGCCGTGGCCGGATACGCCATGACGCTCCCCGGCAAGGGGGCGCGCGAGGGACGGCTCTACGTCAGCGCCGACCGCGGCGCGTTCCTCGCCGTCCGCTGCGAGGCGCCGGCGGGGCGGCTCGCCGCGGCGCGGCCGCTGCTGCTGAGCGTCGTCGCCAACCTGCGGTTGATGAAGCGCGGGTTCGCGCCGGCGGGCCCCGCGCGCGCCGCCGTCGCGCAGCCGCTCGAGACGCATCGCCTCGCCGACGGTTCGGCGACGCTCGGCCTCCCGGCGGGGTGGACGCTCGACAGCTTCGGCGCGGGGAAGTTCCTCGCCCGCAACCCGGCCGACGGCGCCAGCTTCGTCGTCGGGTCGGTGGACGTCGTCACGCCGCGCCTCGGGGTGCGCGCGCCGAACATCCTCGTCTCGCCGTACCTCCAGCCGTCCGACGCGTGGCCGTTCGTCACGCGGAACATCGTCGCCGACATCCGCTACATCGAGACGATCCCCCGCCCCGACCTCGACGCGCAGATGGCGCGCGTCTTCACGTCCGGCCCGGTCCGCACGCAGGAGCTGGTCTACACGTTCGACGGCCGCGAGGGGCCGGGCAAGGGGTACACGTTCGGGATCTCGTTCGGCTCGCGCCTCGACACCAACTGGACGTTCTGGCACATGACGCTCACCGCCCCGGCGGCGCGGTTCGAGGAGTACGTGCCGACCTTCGCGGCGATGGCCCAGTCGTACGCGATCGACGACCAGTTCCGGAGGAACTACATCGCGAGCGGGATGGCGCGGCTGCGGCGGATGCAGGAGGAGACGAGCCGCATCGTCGCGCGCAACGCGAGCGAGATCCACGACATGATGCAGGCGGCCTACGACGAGCGGCAGCGGAGCCAAGACTACATCGACTACCAGCGCACGAACTACATCCGCGGCGAGGCCGACTGGATCTCGAACGTCGAGGGGGGCGCGGTCTACCACACCGACGCCTGGGGCACGCGCAACACCTACACCGGCGAGACCTGGTCCGG
>JAJFTU010000255.1 GCA_021372775.1 bacterium
GCGTCGCCCCGACCGGGAGGGGCGGCTGGCGCGCTCCGATGACCGTCGGAACAACGGCGCCTCATCGCGCCTGCCGCCCGACCTGAACCCTGCGCAACGTTGCCTTTCGACGACGGACGCAACGGCAAGGTTTCGCGTGAATCACGTCGGGAGGCAGGCGCGGAGGAATCTTCCGCGGGCAGACGATCGTCGGGGCGCGCCAGCCTCCCCTACGACGGCGACGATCACCGCGAGACAACGTTGAAGCGCGGCGTCCGGAGCGACGAGCGCGACGTGCGTCGGGGGGCGGCGGCGGATCATTGCCCCGTCGCGGAGCCGCCGCCCCCCGACGCGCGGCGCGCGACCCACGAGACCCACGCGCCCTGACGCGCCAACGCGGGCGAACCCCGTCGTCCCGCGAATCAAGGCCGCGGCGCGACGCGGGACAAGACGCACGAACCACCCAACGAAGACCATCCCCCCGAGCGCGCAGCCGACACGACGCACAGCCAACAACGACAGCACGTCGTGCGGGCGGGGGCGGCGGCGCAGCCGTTGCCCCGTGGCTGAGCCGCCGCCCCCGCCGCACGACGCGCGACCCGCTGGGCGCGCGGGCATTACGCGGCGACAGCGCCTCCGCGACCCGCCGGGCGCGCGGGCATTCCGCCGACAACGCCCACGCGACCCGCCGGGCGCGCGGGCATTACGCGGCGATCAAATCGCCCGGATCAGCGGAAGCAACGCGCGCAGATCATCGAGCACGAGCGCGCCCGGAACCGCGTCCAACTCGACGCGGGAGACGGCGCCGGTGGCCACGAGCACCGGGCGCACCCCGGCGGCGCGGGCCGACTCGACGTCGAGCGGCATGTCGCCCACGTAGAGCGCCTCCTCGGCGCGCGCGCCGATCAACTCCAGCGCTCGGTGGATCATCTCCGGCGACGGCTTCGGCGGCACGCCGCAGTCCGGCCCGAGCACGACGCCGATCGCCTCGCCCAAGCCGACCGCCTCGACGATCGGCCGGCCGAAGACCGCCGGCTTGTTCGTCGCGATCGCCAGGCGGATCCCGCGCCGCCTCAACTCGAGCGGAACCTCGGGAACGCCCGGCAGCGGTCGCGTCTTGCCGAGCACCTTCGCGTAGGCGACGCCGAACGTCTCGATGGCGGCGGGAAGCCGCTCCGGCGCGGCGTGGTGCGCGAGCAGCGCCGGCACGCCGCGGCCCACCTGGCCGCGGACGACGTCGTCGGAGACCGGCGGCATGCCGAGCGAGGCGCGCACGGCGTTGACGGCGGCGGCGAGCGGGGCGAACGAATCGACGAGCGTTCCGTCGAGGTCGAAGACGATCGCGCGGCAGTCGAGCATGTCCGGATGCTATCATGCGCAGCCGCGGCCGCCGCGCGTCGCAACCTCGAAGGTCGGCCGCGAGGGAGCGTCGCCGTGGCCGTTCCGTCGCGCAAGATTCCGGTCGCCGTTCTCGGCGCCACCGGCCTCGTCGGACAGCGGATGATCTCGCTGCTCGACGGCCATCCTTGGTTCGAACTGGCGGAGGTCGCCGCCTCCGAGCGGAGCGCCGGCCGTCCCTACGCCGAAGCGGCCGACTGGAAGCTGCCGGGCGGCGCGCCGCGCGCCGCGGCGCGGATGATCGTCAAGCCGTGCGACCCGCGCCGCGTCGAGGCGGCGGTCGTCCTCTCCGCGCTCGACTCGTCGGTCGCCGGCGAGGTCGAGACCGCGTTCCGCGCCGCCGGACGCGCCGTGGTGACGAACGCCAAGAACCACCGCGCGGACGACGACGTCCCGCTCGTCGTGCCGGAGATCAACGCCGACCACCTCGCGCTGATCGACGTGCAGCGGCGGCGGCACGGCGGCTTCATCGTCGCCAACGCCAACTGCTCGGTCATCCCCCTCGCGATCGCGCTCGCGCCGCTGCAGCGCGCCGCCGGGGTCAAGCGGGCGATCGTCACGACGCTGCAGGCCGCCTCCGGCGCCGGCTACCCCGGCGTGCCGTCGCTCGACCTGATCGACAACGTCGTGCCGTACATCGGCGGGCAGGAGCGCGAGAAGATCGAGTCCGAGCCGCTGAAGATCCTCGGCGCGCTCGCGGGCGATCGCGTGGTCCCCGCGCCGATCACGATCTCCGCGCAGGTCCACCGCGTGCCGGTGATCGACGGCCATCTCGTCTCCGCGCACGTCGAGACGGAGCGGCCGCTCGACGTCGCCGCGGCCCGCGCCGCGCTGGCCTCGTTCCGCGGGGCGCCGCAGGAGCTCGGCTGCCCCTCGGCGCCCGATCCGGTCTGCGTCGTGCTCGACGCGATCGACCGGCCGCAGCCGCGGCTCGACCGCGAGGCGGGGCGCGGCATGGCGGTCACCGTCGGCCAGCTGCGCGCCTGCCCCGTGCTCGGGCTGCACTTCTCGGTTCTCGGCCACAACACGCTGCGCGGCGCCGCCGGCGGCACGATCCTCGTGGCGGAAACGCTCGCCGCGCAAGGCCGCCTCGCGTGATCGTGATGAAGTTCGGCGGGACCTCCGTGGACGGGGCCGCGCGCCTCGCCGCGGCGGCGCTCGTCGTCGCCTCCCGCCGGACCGAACGCCCGGTCGTCGTCACCTCGGCGATGGCCGGGGTCACGAACACGCTCGAGGCGCTGCTCTCCCTCGCGCGGCGCGCCGACCGCGCCGGCGTGGACGCGCGGCTCGAGGAAGTGCGCGCGCGGCACCTCGCGGTCGCGGCGGAGCTCGCGCCCGGCGACGCGGCGCTCGCCGCGCGGCTGGAGGACCGGCTGCGCGACCTGCGCGTGCTGCTGCGCGGCGTGCGGCTCGTCGGGGCGCTGACTCCGGCGGCGTCGGACGCCGTGCTCGGCCACGGAGAACTCTTGGCGCAGGAGCTGTTCGCCGCGGCGATGGCCGCCGCGGACGGCCCGGCCGAAGTCGTCGACTCGCGGCGCGTCGTCGCCACCGACGGCCGCCACGGCGCCGCGGTCGCCGACCAGACGGAGACGGCGACCCGCGCGGCGACGCTCGTCGCGCCGCTCGCCGAGGCGGGGGTCGTGCCGATCCTCGCCGGGTACGTCGGCGGCGGGCCGGACGGCGCGCCGACGACGCTCGGCCGCGGCGGCTCGGACCTTTCGGCGTCGATCATCGGCCTCGCCTTGGGCGCGCGGCGGATCGAGATCTGGACCGACGTGGACGGCATCCTCTCCGCCGATCCGCGCGTCGTGCCGGCGGCGCGGCTGCTCGAACGCGCGACGTTCCGCGAGGCCGCGGAACTGGCCGGCTTCGGCGCGAAGGTGCTCCATCCGGCCTCGATCGATCCGGCGGTCGAAGGGGGGATCGAGGTCGTCGTGCGCAACAGCCTGCGCCCGGAACGTCCCGGCACGGTGATCGGCCCGTCGGGACAGGGCGACGGCGGCGCGCGCGCGGTCGCCTCGCGCTCCGGCCTGGAGTTGCTCGCGCTCCGCGCGCCGGGGGCGATGCGCGACGCGACGTTCGGCGCGGAGGCGTTCCGGCGGCTCGGCGACGAAGGCCTCGCGCCGCTCGCCGTCGCCGTCGGCCCGCTCGGCTTCGAGTTCCTGCTTCCCGAAGGGGAGGCGGCGGGGCGCGCCGCGCGCGCGATCGCCGCGTGGGGGCGCGTGGACCGCCTGCCGAAGCTCGCGCTCGTGGCGCTGGTCGGCGAGGGGCTCGCCGCGGCGCCCGAACTGTGGCGCGCCGCGCTCGACGCCTGCGGCCCGATCCGCCCGCTGCGGATCGCGCAGGGGCCGCGCGGCGCCTCGCTGCTCTTCGTCGCGCGCGACGAGGACGCCGCGCCGTTGACGCGGCTGCTGCACGCCGCGCTGCTGGAGGGACGTCCGTGAACGACGGAAAGCCGCTGCGCGCGGCGCTGGTCGGCATGGGGAAGATGGGCGCGGCGCTGGGCGCCGCGGCCGCCGCGCGCGGCGTCGAGATCGCGCTGCGGATCGACCCGAAGGCCCCCGGCGCCGACGCGCGCGAGATCGAGGGCGCGTCGTGGGAGGGGATCGACGTCGCGCTCGAATTCACCGCCGCGTCGTCCGCGGCCGACAACTGCCGCGCGCTCTTGGAGCGGGGCGTTCCGGTCGTTTCGGGCACGACCGGCTGGAACGCCGAGCTGCGCGAAGTCCGCGCGCTCGCCGCGGAGCGGCAGGTCGGCTTCCTTTGGGCCTCGAACTTCTCGCTCGGCGTGCAGACGATGATGCGGCTCGTGGACGTCGCCGCGTCGTGGTTCGGCGCGCTGCCGGACTTCGCGCCGTACCTCGTCGAGGCGCATCACCGCCACAAGCTCGACGCGCCGTCCGGCACCGCGCGGACGCTGGCCGAGAAGCTCGTCGCGCGGACGCCGGGGAAGACCCACTACGGCCTCGCGCCGGCCGACGGCGCCGTGCCGAACGACATGGTGCCGGTGGCCTGGATCCGCGCCGGCGCGTTCCCCGGCGAGCACACGGTCGGCTGGGACGCTCCGGAAGAGACGATCGAGATCGTCCACCGCGCCCGCTCGCGCGCCGTCTTCGCGCACGGCGCGGTCGCCGCCGCGGCGTGGCTCGTCGGCCGCCGCGGCCCCTGCACAATCGACGACTTCCTGGACGACACGCTGCCCGCGCTCCCGCGCGGGACGGAGGATCACCGATGAACGCGCCTCGGCTGCGCGGCGTCTTCACCGCGCTCGTCACCCCGTTCGCCGCCGACGGCGGCGTGGACATGGCCGCCTTCGAGCGGCTCCTCGACCGGCAGCTCGCGGCCGGCGTGGCCGGACTCGTCCCCTGCGGCACGACGGGCGAGACGCCCGCGCTCGACGAGCGGGAGTGGGAGGCGCTGATCGCGGCGACGGTGAAGGCGGCGCGCGGCAAGGCGTTCGTGATCCCCGGCACGGGGACCAACAACACGAAGCAGTCGATCGCGCGGACGCGGCGGGCGAAGGAGCTCGGCGCCGACGCGGCGCTCGTCGTCACGCCGTACTACAACAAGCCGAACCCCGACGGCCTGCTCGCGCACTACAAGGCGATCGCCGCCGAGGGCGGCCTGCCGCTGGTGCTCTACAACGTGCCGGGGCGGACCGGCCTCAACGCGGCGCCGGAGCTCGTGCTGCGGATCGCGGAGGAAGTGCCGGGGCTCGAGGCGATCAAGGAAGCCTCGGGGAACCTCGGCCAGGCGATGACGCTGATCGACGCGCGGCGGCCCGACTTCGCCGTGATCTCGGGCGAGGACGAGCTGACCTGCGCGATGGCGCTGATGGGCGGCGACGGCGTGATCTCCGTCGTCTCCAACGTCGATCCGGCGGGGACGGTGAAGATGGTCGCCGCGGCGATCGACGGCGACGTCGAGACGGCGCGGCGCGAGCACTACCGCCTGCTGCCGCTGACGCGGGCCCTCTTCGCCGAGACGAACCCCGTGCCCTCGAAGGCGGCGATGGCCCGTCTGGGGCTGCTCGAGGACGTCGTGCGGCCGCCGCTGGCGCCCGCGGGCGCGGCGACGCGGGCGAAGCTCGAGGCGGGGCTCAAGGCCGCCGGACTGATCTGAAGGGCGAGGGGACGATGGACGGGGCGAAGCTCAAGGAAGCGATCGAACGACTGCTCGGCGAAGGGGAGCGCGCGGAGCGGGACGAGGTCCGGGCCACGGTGGCGGAACTGCTCGCCGCGCTGGAGTCGGGCGCCGTGCGCGCGGCCGCGCCGGAGAACGACCACTGGGTCGTCAACCAGTGGGTGCGCGCGGGGATCCTGCTCGGCTTCCGCCATTCGGACATCGTGCGGGTCGAGATGGGCGGGGCGTTCGGCTTCGCCGACAAGCACCTCTTCCTGCCGCGGCACCCGGCGTCGATGCCCGGGGCGCGTCTCGTTCCGGGCGGCAGCGCGGTGCGGCGCGGCGCGCACATCGGCGCGGGGGTGATCCTGATGCCGCCGTGCTACGTCAACGTCGGCGCCTTCGTGGACGAGGGCTCGATGATCGACTCGCACGCGCTGGTCGGCTCCTGCGCGCAGATCGGCAAGCGGGTGCACCTCTCCGCCGGCGCGCAGATCGGCGGCGTGCTCGAGCCTCCGGGGGCGATGCCCGTGGTCGTCGAGGACGGCTGCTTCGTCGGCGCGTTGGCCGGCGTGCTCGAGGGAGTGCACGTGCGGCGCGGCGCGGTGCTCGGCGCGGGGGTGATCCTGACCGCCTCGATGCCGGTCTACGACGTGCCGCGGCGGCGCATCCTGCACGCCGACGCGCGGGGAGTGCTGGAGATTCCGGAGCGGGCGGTCGTCGTCGCCGGCTCGCGCCCGATGGCCGATCCCTGGGCCGCGGAGATGGGCGTGCGCGGCGCGGCGGCGGTGATCGTGAAGGACCGCGACGAGGGCACGGACGCCCGCGCCGCCTTGGAGGACGCACTGCGATGAGCCCGATGATCGCCGGCCGCGTGGCCGGCTTGAAGCGCACGTTGATCCGCGAAATCTTCGAGTCCGCCCCCGCCGACGCGCTGAACCTCGGGCTCGGCCAGCCGGACATCGCGCCGCCGGCGGTGCTGCGCGAGGCGCTGTCGCGCGCGGCGAGCGAGGGGCCGTCGGGCTACGGGCCGACGGCCGGGGACAAGGCGCTGCGCGCGGCGATCGCCGGGTACTACGCGCCGTTCGCGCGGCGCGCCGAGGACGTCGTCGTCACGCTCGGCTGCCAGGAGGCGACGTTCGCCGTCCTCGGCTGCCTGCTCGATCCGGGCGACGAGGTGCTCTGCCCCGATCCGGGCTTCCCGGGCGCCGAGCGGGCGGCGAAGACGTGGAACGCCGTGCCGCGCTTCTATCCGCTGTGCGCCGAGAACGGCTTCCATCTCGACGTGGACGAAGTGCTGGGGATGGTCGGTCCGGCGACGAAGGCGATCCTCGTGATCACGCCGTCGAACCCGACCGGCACGGTCGAGCCGCGGGCGACGATCGAGCGGCTGGCCGAGGAGACGGCGCGGCGCGGGATCGCGCTCGTCGTGGACGACACCTACCACCAACTCTGCTGGACGGCCGACGGGCGCGCCTTCGGGGCGCCGCAGGCGCCGCTGGAGCACGTCGTCGTCTGCGGCGGCCTCTCCAAGTCGGTCGCGCTGACCGGCTGGCGCGTCGGCTGGGCGGTCTGCCCCGACGCGGCGTTCATGGCGAAGCTGGTGGCGATGCAGCAGACGGTGCTGACCTGCCCCGCGACGCCGATCCAGATCGGCGCCCGCGTGGCGTTCACGCCGGAAGGGGAGGCGGCGGCGCGCGAGGTGAAGGCGATCTTCCGCCGGCGGCGCGACATCGTGGCCGAGGAGCTGGGCGGCAGGCCGGAGGTGCGGATGGCGCCGCTAGAGGGCGCGTTCTACGCCTGGGTGGACGCGTCGCGCTGCGGCGGCGGGATTCCGTTCGCGAAGCGGCTGCTCGAGGAAGAGAAGATCGTGGTGATTCCGGGCGAGGCGTTCGGGGCGGGCGGCGCGGGGTGGTTCCGCATCAGCTACGCGCAGGAGGACAACGCGCTGCGGCGCGCGCTCAAGGTTATCGCGGGGCGGCTCAGTCTCTGAGGGGGCGGGTTGCGGGGGCGCAATGCCCGCGGGTTTCGGGGGCGAAATGCCCGCGCGATTCGCGGCGTACTGCCCGCGCGATTCGCGGGGGTAATGCCGGCGCGAGTCCCGCACGTACTGCCCGCGGGTTTCGCGCACGTACTGCCCGCGCGATTCGCGGGCGTACGGCCCGCGCGGCTCGCGGGACGCGCGTCGTGCGGCGGGGGCGGCGGCTCAGCCGACCGGGCAACGGCTGCGCCGCCGCCCCCGCACGCCTGACGCGCTGTCGTGTTTGGTCGGGCGTTTTGGTGGTCGTCTGCGGGGGGATGGTCTGTTTGGTGGGTTCGTGCGTCTTGTCCCGCGTCGCGCCGCGGCTCGGTTCGCCGACTCCATTTCGTTCCTCGCGCTGAAACGGTAGGGCGCGTGTGCGTCGTTGGTCGCGCGTCGCGCGGCCCGCGTCCATCGACGGACACGGGCCCTGTCGATTCAACGCGGGAAGCCACACAGCGACCGCGACCCGA
>JAJFTU010000256.1 GCA_021372775.1 bacterium
GATCGCCGCCGGCGCGCAGCGGGTGCTCAACCCCTACGAGCGGGGCGGCCAGATGATGGCCCACATCGTCCTGCGCCCGCAGCTCAGCGACTTCATGGAGGACCTCTTCGCGCGCGAGCTGGAGGTCAACGTGGAGGAGGTGGCGATCGCCGAGGGGTCGCCGCTCGCCGGCCAGACGCTGCGCGAAAGCCCGATCCGGCGCGACCTCGACATCATCGTCGCGGTCATCGTCACGAGCGAGGGCACGAAGCTCTTCAACCCCTCCCCGGACGCGACGCTCGTCGCCGGCGAAACGCTGATCGTCCTCGGCCGCCCCGCGGCGCTCGACCGCCTGCGCCTGCTGGCGCGCGGCTAGCGCACCGCGATTCCGTCCGACGATCCGCGGGACGCGCCGGACGAAGTGCCGCGCGTCGTTCGCTCCGTCACCTGAAGAGCGCGAGGCAGAAGCCGAACAGCAGCATCGGCGCGATCACCAACGCCGCGAGCCCGCCCAAGGCCGCCGCGGTTCGTTTCGCGCGCAGCAAAAGGATGAAGGCCGCGAGCAGGCCGGCGAGGGCGAGAAACGGCGACGTCTGCGCCGCGAAGTCGCCGAGGGGCAGCACGAGCGAGAAGACGAACGCCACGCCGATCTGGAATCCGAAGAACCCGACGACGAATTCCAGCAAGCGGGCGGCGAACGGCTTGCGCCGCGGAGCGGCCTCGCCGATCTCTTCCCATTCCTCCGTTGCCGCGCCCGAGAGCGTCTTGTCGCCGTCCCGCTCCGCCGCGCGGGCGAGCGCGGGAGCACAAATCGTCATTCGCAGCGCGAGCGCGGCGACGCAGCCAAGGGCCGTCGTCCACCCCAGCGGCGCGAGGAGCAACGTCTGGGCCGGCGCCATGCTTGCCGGCGAGAACGAGTCGATCGCCCGGCAGAGGATGGACCCTCCCGCGCACGCGACGGCGGCGAAGTAGACGCCGCGCGGCGCCCGCGCAGCGGCGAGCGCCGTTTCCGCCGTCCGGAGCCACCAAAAGAGAGTGCCGACGACCGCCGCGGCGACGAGCGCAAAGACGACGCCGCCGAGCGGGGCGAACGTCGTCTCCGCCGTCGAGTCCCGTCCGGACCGTTGCGCAAGCAGCCCGAGGGCGAAGTAGCCCAGCGCGGCCGCGGCGAGCGTCGCCGAAGCGACGTCGAGCCGCCGCGCCTCGTTGCCCTGCGGCGCGGCGGCCAGTCGGCCGGCGCCGCGCAGCAGCATGGCCCCGACGAACCAAAGGAGGCCCGTCAGCACCCACGACAGCGCGACGAAGCGGAAGCGGCGGCCATACTCGGGCCCCGCGGACAGCAGTTCGAACGGAAGCCAGAGGTAGGAGACCGCGAAGCTCGCGCAGAGGAGAAAGAGCCCAACGCGCACCCGGCCTCGAGCCGCCGACGTTGCAGCGCCGAAGTTCATGCCGCCTCCCATCGTCGTCGGGCGCGCCGAATCCACCCGCGACCGCGTCCTTCTGCACAGCGTCGTCCAGAAGGCCCGCGCTCCGCATCGGACGTCGCCGAGGATTCGCGTTGCGCCAAGCGTCCTCTCGCCGCGCGCGCTCGCCGAGAGGTCATAGTTCCCTGCACCCGTGGAGCGCGAGAAGGACTGCCCTGCACCGTCCTATTCACTGCCGCTCACGCCGCGGGAGATCGTTCCATCTCCTTTCTCGTGACCGCTTCGAACGCAATCGACACGCCATCTGCGGCTGTGTCTTTCCGGGCAACGGGCCCCATCGCCGCGAATCGCACCACCAACTTGTCGTCCGACATCCATCTGACACTCACGAACTCTGGGTAGCTGACGCAGAACAGGACGAGTTTCCTGGAGTGGAACAGGTTCCAACGAGACTCCGCGGCCTCGACATAGACGAACACCGTATCCCTGGCC
>JAJFTU010000257.1 GCA_021372775.1 bacterium
GTCGCGACGACCGGGTTGAGGACGGCCTCCCGCCCCAGCGCGGTGAAGACGGCGTGGGTCAGCCAGAAGACGACGACGAGCAGGATCGCCACGCCGAAGCCGTAGAGCGAGCCGGTGCGCCGCCAGCCGCTGACGGTCAGCGGGACGCCGACGAGGACGAGGACCACCGGCAGGAGGGGGAAGACCAGCTTCTCGTTGAGCCCGACGACCATCGGCGCCGTCGGATAACCGGTCCGCTCGAGCCGGTGCATGCTCGCCCAAAGCTCGGCGAAGCTCATCTGGTCGGCCATGTCGTCGCCGAGGGCGAGGCGCCTCTTGGTGACGCCGAAGAGTTCGGGCGTCTCGTCGAACGCCAGCGGCGCGCGGGCGATCTGCTCGAGCGTCGGCGTCGGCGCACCGGTCGCGGGGTCGACCGGGAACGAGCGCCGCCAACCGCGGGAGGCGATCCACGACCCGCGCTCGTAGCGGACGTCGGCCGCCTGCAGGCGCTCGCGGATGTGGGCGTTCTCGAAGTCGACGGAGATCACGCCGGGGGCGAGGACGAACTGCCGCTTGGAGTCCCAGTCCACGTAGTTCCAGACCCGCTCCCCCTCGCCGACGAGCCAGCGCCGGCCGGTCTGCATCAGTTCGGGGCCGGCCACCTTGCCGCGCACGCGGTCGAGCGTCCGTTCGGCCCTCCGTTCCGCCTGCGGGAGGAACTGCTCCTGCAGGACGGCGTAGACGCCGCAGACGGCCAGCGTCACCGTGAGCAGCGGGACGGCGATCCGCACGGGGCCGATCCCCGCCGACTTGAGGGCGATGACCTCGCCGCTGCGGGTCAGGGAGGAGAGGCAGACCGCCGCGCCGAAGAGGGCGGCGATCGGGACCATGAACCGGAGCTGGGAGGGGAGCTCGAGCGCGAGGTACTCGAGCAGCGCCCCCCAGGGGAACGCCTTCGTGCCGGGCGGGACCTCGTCGATCGCGCTCTTGAAGGCGACGGCCATCGCCAGGACGACGAGGACGAAGAGGACCGCGCCGAACATCCGCAGGTAGCCGCCGCCGAGGAAGACCTCGAGGCGGCCGAGGACGAAGCGGCGCGGCGGGGGCGCCGCCTCCGCGTCGCCGGCGTCGAGCTTCGGGGCCGCGCCGCAGGACGGGGCGGACGGCGCGGCGCGCCGGCGGGCGGCCAGCCAGGCGCGGAGGTCGGCGAGCCGCTCGCGGAGGCCGCGGCCGCCCGATTCCACCTGCGGCATGCGCGACCAGAGGTAGAGCCCCCAGATCGCGGCGAGCAGGACCGGAACCCACGGCCCGAGCCAGATCGGCCACTTCCCTTGTTCGGACAGTCCCCAGCCGGTGGAGAGGGCCAGCCAGAAGACGAAGATAATAATGAGCGATTGCGAAAGTCCGGCGAATCGTCCGCCGCGTTTGGAACGGGCGGCCAGGGGGAACCCGAGGAAGGCCAGCCCGAGGACGGCGACCGGCAGCGAGATGCGGCGATGCCATTCGAGGCCCGACTTCCGGAGCTGGGCCTCCGTCGCGGCGCGCAGTCCCGGCTCGGCGGCGGCCGCGAGCTTGGCCTGAAGCGCCGAGCGGTGGGCGACGAGATCGAGCAGGCCGAGCTCGTGGGGGTCGGCGTCCGCCATGTCGGTGGACGGGGACGGCGCGAAGGCGGCCAGCGCGGGGTCGGGCGGGAAGGGGAGCGTGTACTGCCGGAAACGGACGACGTTGTAGGCGCCCGGCTGGTTGGGACGGTAGATGTGCCACTCGCCGTCGTCCAGCAGCAGGGAGCGCTGCCCGGTCGCCGGGTCGAGCGCCGCCCGGGCCCGCTTCGCCACGAGGAGGTCGTTGGTCTTGCCGTCGATCGACTCGCGGTAGATCAGGACGCCGCCGAAGACCCGTCCTTGGGCCGACTCGCCGGCGCTCCGGGCGTAGATCACGGCCTGCGGCAGCCGGTCGTAGAAGATCCCGGGGTCGATCTCGCGGTTGACGTCCTGGAGCTTCAGGACGCTCCGCACCAGCGCGCGCTCGCGCCGGACCCCCGCGGGCATCAGCCACTGGGCGCAGACGAAGGAGAGCGCCGCGAGCAGGACCATCGCCGCGAGCACCGGCCGGAAGATCCGCCGCGGCGGGACGCCGGCCGACCGCAGGGCCACCAGTTCGCTCTGCGTCGCCATCCGCCCGACGCCGACGAGGGTCGCCAGGAGGGCGGCCATCGGCGCGGTGTAGACGATGATCCGGGGAAACTCCGAGACGACGAAGGTGAAGACGAGCGAGAACGGCATCCGTTTCTCGATCGTCTGGCGGGTCAGGACGAAGAGGTAGTTGAGCAGCAGGACGAAGCTGAAGCCGGCGAGTCCCAGCGTCAGCGGGCCGCGGACTTCGCGCACCAGCGCCCGATCGAGCCGCGTCCAGACCCGAAGCACTCGTCCCGCCTCCGAGAAGCCGCCACGTTAGCGCGCGGCCGTGGCGGCGTCAAGGAACGCGCTGAAACGCAAGCACTTGCAGGCACTTGCGGGGCCGGTCGCAGCGGCCGGCCGCGGGACGGCGGGCGGTCGTTTGCGAGCCCGTGGGGCGGTTGTTTGCGAGACCGAGGGGCGGCCGCGCCGAGCCCAAGGGGGCGACCGCGAAGGCCCTTGGAGCCCCGGGCGGCGGGCCGTGCACAGGCGGCGCGGGATTTCCACAACGTCCGATAATGCGGATTATGTCAAGTACGAGGGGGCTATGGCGATGTCGGCGCGCCGACATTGGACTGCGCCGTTCCTTTGGGGCCGACCTGGGGCAATGTCGGCGCGCCGACAATCACCGACGGGCGGCGGGTCCCCCGCTCGAAATGCGGACGGGCCCGGCAAAGAAAGAGCGCCGCGGATCTCTCCACGGCGCTCGGCTGTTTCGCGTCTCGAAGCCGAGGTTCTCGGTCAGACTTGGGCCTCGACGTCCGCGCCCTTCGCTTCCGGCGCGAGCGGGCGGCCGTTCGCCAGATCGTCCCGCAGGTCGGCGATGATGCCTTCCAACGTGCGGATCAGGTCGGTCGGCTCCACGGTCTCGCGGTCGAACTTCAGCGAGAGCGAGAAGTCGCGGTCGCGCGGCTTGTAGCGGAAGACGAACGGCCGGAGCCGCTGGACGGCGTTCGCCGCGCCGGCGGCGTCCTTCTTGCGTTCCCGGACCTCGTCCCGCGTGAGCGATTCGCTGGAGACGGCGGCGACGAGCGCCAGCATCGTCGCCTCGTCCGGCTGCCGCACGATCTCCATCAGCGTGCTCTTGGCGGTGATGTCGGCGCGCCGACATGCATCCTTGACCGTCTGCGGCATCCGGTTGAGGCTCAGGATCTCGGTGACGCTGGTGCGCGAGCGCCCCAGCTTCCGGGCGATCTGCTCGTGGGTGTAGCTGAACTCTTCGACCAGGCGGTTGACCGCCGCGGCCTCCTCGAATGGCGTCAGGTCGCGCCGCTGCAGGTTCTCGACGAGGCTGATTTCGAGGCAGCCGCGGTCGTCGACTTCGAGCTCGACGCACGGGACCATCGTCAGCCCGACCTGCTTGGCCGCCTGAAAACGCCGCTCGCCGGCGATGATCTGGAAGCGGCCGGTTTCGAGCGGGCGGACGAGGAGCGGCTCGAGGATCCCCCGCTCCCGGATGGAGCCGACGAGCTCGTCCAGGTCGCGCATCTCGCGGCGCGGCTGAGTGGGATTCGGGTCGATCCGGTCGGCTTCGATCATCCGGCCGACGGCCGTGCTCCGTCCGGACGTGATGTGGTCGACGAAGTGGCTGTCGGCCCGCATCCGCATGTCGGTAGGCAAACCCTTCTTAGGCACGTTGGAGAACCTCCTCGGAGAGGCGGTAGTACTCCTCCGCCCCGCGCGAGGCCGGGGCGAAGGTGAAGATCGACTCCTTGTACGCCGGGGACTCCTCGAGGCGGATGTTCTTGCTGATCCGCGTCTCGAAAACCTTCTCGCCGAAAACGTCCATGATCTGCTGCTCGATGTCCCGCGCGAGCACCGTCCGGCGGTCGTGGATGGTGATCACGACGCCGAGGAACTGGAGGTCCGGGTTGGCCCGGACACGGATCCGCTCGTACGTCTCGAGCAGGTCGTCCGTTCCTTCGAGGGCGTAGAACGACGACTGGATCGGCACCAGCAGATGCGTCGAGGCGACCATCGCGTTGACGGTCAGCATCCCGAGCGTCGGCGGCGTGTCGATGACCACGCAGTCGAAGTCGTCCTCGCAGGCCGCGAGCTTGTCCTTGAGGCGGAAGTGCGCGTCGAGCGTCCCGGCCAAGGCCGGCTCGACCTTGGCCAGGGAAAGCCGGCCCGGCGCGACGGTCAAGTTCGGGAGCTTGGTCGGCATGGCGATGTCGGAGATCGGCGTGCCGGTGTCGGTGAGCACGTCGTACATCGACTTCGTCACGTCGGTGAGGTCGAGGTACGAAATGCTGGCGTTGGCCTGCGGGTCGAGATCGACCAGCAGAGTCCGCCGTCCCTTTTGCGCCAAGGCGGCGGACAGGTTGATCGCGGTGGTGGTCTTCCCCACACCGCCCTTCTGGTTGGTGATGGCGATGATCATCCGGCCCCTCGTGAAGTGTCGTTCGGTCTGGCTGGAAACGCGGCGCGCAGGGCCGCGCGGACGATGCGGTGCCATCGTAGAAGGGGCGTCCGCGAGGCGCAATAACCGGGGCGCGCGGGAGGCGATTTTCGGCGAATTTTCTTGAAAATCGGAGGCCGCGAATGTCGGCGGCCGACATGAAAACGCGCCCGGCGGCGACGCCGCGGGCGCGTGGAAGTTCGGCGGTCGCCGGGCTCAGATCTCGTACTTGCCGAACTGACCCTCGTCAAGACTCTCCAGCCAGGCGCGGAACCGCTCGGCGTCCTGGCGTCCCTGCGTCAGGTCGATCCGCTGCGCCGCCTCCACCACCCGTTCGTCGACGAGGATCGGCGCCTGGCACCGCAGCGCCAGGGCGATCGCGTCGGAGGGGCGGGCGTCGAGCGTCTTCGGCCCGAAGGGGGTCTCGAGCTCCAAGGCGGCGTAGAAGGTGTTGTCCTGCAGATCGACGACGGCCACGCGGACCAGCTTCGCGCCCAGTTGCCGGAGCGCCTCGCGCAGGAGGTCGTGGGTCATCGGGCGCGGCGTGCGGATCTTCTCGAGTTCGACCGCGATCGCGTTCGCCTCGAAGACGCCGACCCAGATCGGCAGCTTGGCATCGGTCCGCGGATCCCTGAGGACCACGATCGGCATGTTCGTGATCGGGTCGATCAGGAGTCCCTGGACGCGCATTTCGCGCTGCATCGTCCGTCCTCCCCGCCGCGGGAACGCGACAGGCTCCGGGGGGAAATTAGGCGGCGGAAGGGGGCGAGTCAAGGCGTCGTTTCGGCAGCCGTCCCCCGCCCCGCCGCGGCCGGTTCCCCGCGCAGGCTGACCGGCCCGGCGGCGGTGATCCGCACCTCGACGAAGTCCCCCGGGGCGACGCCGTCGGCGGCGAAGTTGACGACCCGCCCGCAGCGGGTGCGCCCCGCCCACTCGCCGTCGTCGCGCCGACTCTTCGACTCGACCAGCACCTCGAGCGTCCGCCCGAGGTAGGCCTCGCCGCGCGCCCGCTGGATCTCCTGCTGCAGCGCCTGCAGCTCGACCAAGCGCTCGTTCTTCCGCTCCGGCGGCGTGTCGTCCCGCATCATCGCCGCGACCGTGTTCGGCCGCGGGGAGAAGACGAAGGAGAACATCTGGTCGAAGCCGACCTCGCGGACGAGGGAGAGGGTCTCGGCGAAGTCCTCTTCGGTCTCGCCGGGGAACCCGACGATGACGTCGGTGGAGAGCGCGAGCGCCGGAATACGCTTTCGCAGCTCATCCACTTTCGCCAAATACCGTTCGCGGTCGTAGCCGCGGCGCATCGCCTTGAGGATCCGCGACGAGCCGCTTTGCACCGGCAGGTGAAGGGCCTCGCAGACCTGCGGCGTCTCGGCCATCGCCTCGATGATCGGCGTCCCGAGCTGCAGCGGATGGCTCGTCGTGAACCGCAGGCGACGCACGCCGGGGACGGCGCCCGCGGCCCGCAGCAGATCGCCGAGCTGCGCGCCGGTGTCGGGGCACCGCCAGGCGTTCACGTTCTGGCCGAGGAACTCGATCTCCGGGTGACCTTGCGCGGCCGCCCGGGCGACCTCGGCCATGACGTCGTCCATGCCGCGGCTCGCCTCGCGCCCGCGCGTCGTCGGAACGACGCAGTAGGCGCACGACTTGCTGCACCCTTCCATGATCGTGACGAACGCCTTGACCCGCCCTTCCTGACGCCGCGCGGCGACCGCCACGGCGAGGCTGTCCGGATAGAGCGTGGTGTCCACGATCCCGCGACGGGCCTTCGCCTCGGCCAGGCGCTCGGCGAGCCGGCTCGCGGCGCGCGGCCCGAGCACGAGGTCCGCGCCGCGGCGGAGGAGCGCCTCCCCCTCGAGCTGGGCGACGCAGCCGCAGACGCCGACGATCACGTCGCGGCGCCCGGCGAGGGCGGGGCGGAGCTGGTCGAGGTAGTGGCGGACCCGCTCGGCGGCCTTCTCGCGGATCGCGCAGGTGTTGAGCAGCACGACGTCGGCCTCGGCCGGCGCCGCCGCGGGGACGTAGCCCAGCCCCTCGAGCGTCCCGGCCATCTTCTCCGAGTCGTGCTCGTTCATCTGGCAGCCCCAGGTCTCGATCCAGTAGCCGCCGGTCATCGGGACGTCCTGGCCGCGAATCCGGCCGCAACCTCCGCGCGCACTTGGGAGAGGTCCTGCGAGACGACCCGTCCCTCCCCCACCGTCGTCATGAAGTTCGTGTCCCCGTTCCAGCGGGGGACGACGTGGAAGTGGACGTGGTCGGGGATCCCCGCGCCGGCGGCGCGGCCTTGGTTGATCCCCATGTTGAAGCCGTCGGGATGGTAGAGCCCCCGGAGAATCTCCAGCCCCGCGGCCGCGAGCTCGATCATCTCGGCTCGAGCGGCCGGGGCCAGCGTCTCGAGGGCCCCGCAATGTCGGCTCGGCGCCACCAGCAGGTGGCCGCCGTTGTACGGATAGCGGTTGAGCAGCACGACCGTGCGCTCGCCCCGCGCGACGACGAGGTTCGGCTCGTCGGCCGAGGCGTCGCGCCAGACGCGGCAGAAGAGACACTCGCCGCCGTCGGCGTCCTCGCCGCGCGCCTCCGCGCTGGTCACCCAGGCGTGGCGCCAAGGGGCGAAGAGTTGCCTCACGGCCTTGCGGCGCGGCCGCCGAAGCCGCCGTCGATCTCGGCGGGCGCGGCCGCTTCGGGCGGATTGAGCTGGTCGCGCAGCTCCTTGCCCGGCTTGAAGTACGGAATCGCCTTGCCCGGCACGTCCACTTTGGTCCCCGTCTTCGGGTTCCTTCCGAGGCGCGGCCGGCGCGCGCGGAGCCGGAACGACCCGAACCCGCGCAGCTCGATCTTCTCGCCCCGCCGCAGCGCGTCCACGACCGAGTCGAGCACGGTCTGGACCGCCTGTTCGGCGTCGGCCCGGGAGAGGGCCGCCGCGTGGGCGACCCTCTCCACCAGTTCGGCCTTGGTCATTTACCCTCGCCGTCCTTCTTCTCTTCGCGCGCGGCCATCTTGTCCTGCAGCGCGCGCAGGGTGCCGGCGACGTCGCCGAGCGTGATCGACGACGCGCGCTCCTCTTCCCGGCGCTCGGCCTGGTAAGCGGAGAGCTCCTTCTCGCCCAGTTCGTCGGCGGCCGCCTTGATCGACAGGCCGATCTTCCGCTCCTCGGGCTCGGTCCTCAGGATCTTGACCCGCACCGTCTGCCCGACCTGGAACTTGTCCGCCGGCTTCTCGAGCCGCTCGTGCGACATCTCGGAGACGTGGACCAGCCCCTCGACGCCGTCGGTCAGCTCGACGAAGGCGCCGAAGTCGGTGAGGCGGACGATCTTCCCCTCGAGGATGTCGCCCACGTGGTAGCGCTTGACGAACTCCTGCCAGACGTCCGGCAGCAGGTCCTTGACCGACAGCGACAGCCGCTGGTTCTCGGTGTCGATCTTCAGGATCTTGGCCTCGACCTCCTGCCCCTTCTTGAGCAGCTCGGCCGGGTGCTTGACGCGGCGGTTCCAGGTCAGGTCGGAGATGTGGACGAGCCCGTCCACCCCTTCCTCGACCTCGATGAAGGCGCCGAAGTCGGCGATGTTCCGCACCACGCCGTGGATGACGTCGCCGACGCGGTACTTCTCCTGGATCACCGACCAGGGGTTCGGCTGCGTCTGCTTGAGGCCCAGCGACAGACGCCGGTTGGCCTCGTCGACCTCCAGCACCACCGCCTCGACCTCGTCGGCCACGTTGAGGAGCTTGCTGGGGTGCTTGACGCGCTTCGTCCAGGACATCTCGGAGACGTGGATCAGCCCTTCGATCCCCTCTTCGAGCTCGACGAATGCGCCGTAGTCGGTCAGCGACACGACCTTGCCGCGGACGCGGGAGAGCAGCGGGTACTTCTCGGCGGCGTTCTCCCACGGATCGGGCTGCAGCTGCTTCATCCCGAGGCTCACCCGCTCCTTCTCGCGGTCGAACTTCAGGATCACGACCTCGACCTCGTCGCCCAGCTTCACGACTTCGGTCGGATGGCTGACGCGGCCCCACGACATGTCGGTCACGTGGAGCAGGCCGTCGATCCCGCCCAGGTCGATGAAGGCGCCGTACTCGGTGATGTTCTTGACGAGGCCGTGGACCCGCGTCCCTTCGGCCAGCGTCTCCAGCGTCACCTTCTTCTTCTCGGCGTTCTCCTCCTCGAGCACGTGCTTGCGGGAGACGACGATGTTGCCCCGGCGGCGGTTCATCTTGATCACGCGGACCCGGACTTCCTGGTCCTTGTACGCCTCGAGGTTCCGCACGGGGCGCATGTCGACCAGCGAGCCCGGCAGGAACGCGCGGACGCCGATGTCCACCGACAGGCCGCCCTTGATCCGGTCCTGGACCTTGCCGACGAGGATCTCGCCGGTGCGGTAGGCGTTCTCGACCCGTTCCCAGACCTTGAGGCGCTCGGCCTTTTCCTTGGAGAGGTTGTAGTAGTCGCCTTCCTCTTCCAGCGACTCCAGGACGGCCTCGACCTGCGCGCCTTCCTCGATCGGAAGGGGCTCGCCCATCGGCCCGCGGAACTCGGCGCGGTTGATCGCGCCTTCGCGCTTGTAGCCGATGTCCACGACGACGATCTCGTCCAGGACCTTGATCACGCGGCCCTTGACGACGGCGCCTTCGGCGATGTTCTCCTGCGGGCTGTACTGCTCCAGCAGGGTGGCGAAATCCAGCTCTTCGGCCGGCTCCGCCTTGCGGGGCGTGTTTTCGCTTTCCATGACGACGAACCTCCAAAACCACGGCCGGCTTTGGGATTGGGCCGCGGACGCGGCCGAGCCGACCGTCGCGACGCGCGCCTTCAGGCGCACGGCGCAAGGCGCGCGGGGGCATCTCCCTCCGCGGCCATCGAACGGGCGATGTTAATGGGGGGGCGCGGGCCGGTCAAGAAGGGCGGCGCCGCGACGGCCGTCCCTTCGCGCCGCGGGAACGCCTGCCCGAACCCTCGGCGTCGTCCACGCGCGCCCTCCGGTCGAAGGGCCGGCGCGGCGGCAGCGGCGCGGGGGCGCCGGCGAGCGCGCGGCGCAGCTTGTCCTGCTCCGCCGGCGTCATCGGCCGGACGTCGCCGACCCGCATCTTGCCGAGCCGCAGCGGGCCGATGGCCAGGCGGCGGATCCGGCGCACCGGATGGCCGACGCGCTCGAACATCCGCTTGATCTGGTTCTGCCGCCCTTCGACGAGCGTCACGCGGAGCCACGTCGACTCCTCCGACGACTCCTCGACGACGACCTCCGCCGGCAGCGTGCGGACCCCCGGCTCGATCGTCACGCCGCGGCGCACCTTGTCGAGCTCCCGCGGCCCCGGCGCGCCCTTGACCTTCACGCGGTAGAGCTTCGGAAGGTGCATCTTGGGGTGCATCACCAGATTGGCGAGCTCGCCGTCGTTCGTCAGGATAAGCAGGCCGTCGGCGTCCCAGTCGAGGCGTCCCACCGGGTAGACGCGGGCCTTGATCCCGCGGCGCTTCAGCAGGTCGACGATCGTGGGCCGCCCTTCCGGATCGGAGAGCGAGGTGATCATCTCGCGCGGCTTGAAGGCGAGGTAGTAGAGCCGCGGCCCGCCCTGCGGGTTGAGGATCATCTTGCCGTCCACGCGGATGTGGTCCCGCTCCGGATCGGCCTTCATCCCCGGCTCGTTGGCCACCTGGCCGTTCACGACGACGCGCCCCTCGAGCATCATCTGCTCGGCGGCGCGCCGCGAGGCGACGCCGGCGCGGGCGAGGATCTTCTGCAGACGTTCTTCAGCCACGGTCCTGGTCCTCGGCCGCGGGGGCGGCCTCCTCGGCCGCGGCGTCCGCGTCCGTCTCTTCCGCCGCGGCGCCTTCCGACGCGGGGGCGGTCTGCTGCATCTCTTCGGCGGGGCACTCCTCGCCGTCCGGCGACGCCTCCGGCGCCTCGCCGCCTTCGGCCTCGTCCTCGCCGTCTTCTTCGGCCTCGGCCTCGTCTTCGTCTTCTTCGACCGCGGGCTCGGCGTCGTCGGCCGTCGGCGCGTCGATCAGCGTCGCCTCGGCGCCGTCCGCGCCCTGGGCCGCGGGATCGGGGACCGGCAGCTCCTTGGCGAGATCGACCTCTTCCCCGAGCGGCTCCATGTCGTCGGCCGTCACCGGGAACAGCCGGCCCTGCGCCGGCGCGACCCGCGTGCCGAACCCTTCGACCGGCGGCAGGTCCTCGAGGCTGTCGAGCCCGAAGTGGAGCAGAAAGTCGCGCGTCGTGCCGTAGAGGATCGGCCGGCCGACGACCCGCTTCCGCCCGACCATCCGCACGAGGCGGCGGTCGATCAGCGTGCGCAGCGCGTAGCTCGGATCGGTCCCGCGGATCTCCTGGATCTCCGGCGCCGTCACCGGCTGGGCGTAGGCGACGATCGCCAGCACGTCGAGCGCGGCGGGGGTGAGCCGCTTCTGGTTGCGGAAGCGGAAGAGCGCGCGGAGCTGCGGCGCGAGGTCGGGCCGGGTCACGAGGCGGAAGCCGCCGGCGACCTTCTCCAGCTTCAGCCCGCGCCCCTCCCCTTCCAGCGCGTGGGCGAGCGACGCCAGCGCGTGCTCCAGCCGCGCGTCGTCGAGCCCCGGGAGCGCGACCTTGATCTCCTCGAGCTGCAACGGCTCGGTCGAGGCGAAGAGCATCGCCTCGAGCACGCCCAAGATGTCGAGCCCGTCGTCCTCGCGCGGGAGGACGGTGTCGCCGGCGCTCATTCCGAAACCTCCGTGGGGGGCGCGTCGTCGGCCGCGCCTGCGCGCGGACCCTCTTCGGCCGCTCCGTCCTTCGCTTCGTCGTCCGCCCCGCCCGCCTCCGGCGCCTCGCCGACCGACTCCTCGGCCTGCGGCCGGCCCGGCTCGACGCGGATGTCCTCGCGCGGCGCCGCCTGATAGGCGACGACCGCGCCGACGCGGACCAGTTCCAGCAGCGCGAGGAAGAGCACGATCCGCTCGATCTTCGTGCGGCAGACCGACGTCACGGCGCGGAACGAGAGGACCGCCCCTTCGGTCAGCTTGGCGAGGATCCGCTGCATCATGTCCTGAATCTTGAAGTCGTCGCGCCGGATGATCTCGACGCGGTCCTCCGCCTCGAGCTGCCGCACGACCCGCTCGAACGCCCCGACCAGGTCGGTGAGGTCGGCCTTGATCATGAACTCGCCGGCGAGGTCCGCCGGCGGCGGCCCCGGACGGGTGAAGACGAGGTCGCGCCCCGACTCGAGCGCCGCGAGCGACTCGGCCGCCTTGCGGAACTTCTCGTACTCGAGCAGCTGGCGCGTGAGCTCGGCGCGCGGATCCTCCGCCGCCTGCCCTTCCTCCCCCGGCTCGGGCGGAAGCATCATCCGCGACTTGATGTGGGCCAGCGTCGCCGCCATCACGAGGTACTCGGAGGCGACCTCGAGGTCCAGTTCCCGCATCCGGTCGAGGAACTCGTTGTACTGCCGCACGACGACGAGGATCGGGATGTCGAGGATGTCCATGTCCTGCGAGCGGACGAGGTGCAGGAGCAGGTCGATCGGCCCCTCGAACTGCGGCAACGTCACCTCCAGCGCGCCGCGGCGCGGGGGCTGCTCGCCGTCTTCGAGCAGGGCTTGATCGATGAGGGGCGTGTCGGACATATCTCTCTTTGGTCCCCCCGGCGTCGCCGGAGCAAGCGGGGAGACTATCACCCGCCCCGGCGCCGGGTCAACGCGCGACGGCCGCGCGTGCGCCAAGTCTCAGCGGCAGAGCAACTTGCGGACGTCCTTGGCGATCTTCGCCGCCGCCGCCTCGCGCGCCG
This sequence comes from bacterium, assembly GCA_021372775.1. Taxonomy (NCBI): domain Bacteria; species bacterium. Next base: position 12,297 of record JAJFTU010000257.1, read on the forward strand.
CGCGGTACGGGTCGAAGGCGGCGAGCCGCTTCGAGGTCGCGGCGCCGCGGGCCTTCCCGTCCCGTTCGGCGTCCGGCTTGTCCGCGCCGGGGCGCAGGACCTCGACGTGGTAGCGGCACTCGACGACGAACGAGAGGCTCGCCTCTCCCGCCGCCGACGCGTCGCTCGAGACGCCGGGGGCCTGCGACTCGCGCCACAGATCGAGGCGCACCCGCAGGACGAGGTCGGGCGTCTCCCCGGGGCGGACGAGACGCACGTCGCAGGGCAGGCGCGTCACGGCGACGGCGAGCGCGTGCTCGACTTCCGCGGCGTCGAAGCTTCCCGCCGCTTCGGTCCGCTCGACGCGCAGCTCCACCTTGCGTTCCGCGGCCGAGGCGACGGCGACCGCGCCGAAGCAGCACGCGAGCGCCGCGGCGAACCGCAGGAACCTGAGACCGCGGCGTCGCGCGGCGGCCACGGCTACGACTCGCGGAAGACGAGCCGGACCATCCCCAGCGAAACGGTGTCGCCGTCGGAGAGGGGCGCCGGCCGACCCTGCTGCAGCTTCACGCCGTTGACGAAGGTGCCGTTGAGCGCGCCCCCTTCCTCGACGACGTGCCACACGCCGTCGCGCTCGAAGAGGCGCGCGTGGCGGCGGCTGACCGAACGCTTCGTGTCGAGCGCCCCGAGGTCGATCTCCGGCTGCGTCTCGGTGACCGGATCGTAGCGGCCGACGAGCATCTCGCCGCCGCTCAGCGGGAAGACGACCGCGTTTCCTTCGACCGTCAGGCGCGCGGCGCGCGGCTTCGCCGGCGCGGCGGGGCGCGCGGGCGCCGCGGCGGCCGCCGTCGCCGGAACGGAGGCGGCTTCGACGGCCGCGGCGGGGGGCGCCGAGGGCGCGCCGGCCGCGAGCCGCTCCTCGATCCGCTCCAGCCGTCCGGCGAGCTGCCGCAGCAGCCGCACGGCGATCTCGGGATGGCCGCGGAGCATCTTGTCGAACGTGCGCGGGCCGAGTTCGAGGACCTCGCAGTCGGTGGCCGCCTCGGCGTCGACGCCGTAAGGACGCCCTTCGATCAGCGCGGACTCGCCGAAGATGTCCCCTTTCTCGAGCGTCCCGACTTCGACCGGCGCGGCGACGCCGCGCCGCGTGAGGCGCACGAGCCCCCCCTGCACGACGAAGAGGCAGGCGCCCGATTCGCCCGCCGAGACGATGCGCTCGCCGGCGCGGTACGGAACCGTGCGGGCTTTGATCGGATCGACCGTCATGGCGTCTTCGCGAACTCCCCGCCCGCGGCGCCGAGGGGGCGGCGCGCGCGCGCGATGCAATCTTACCCCGGATCGCCGCCGCGAAACCGCGTCCGCGCGGCGCGGCGGTCTCTTTTGCGCGTTCTTCTAGCGCGGCGGCGGAGAAAGCTCGGCCAACGCCGCCGCGGCCTCGTAGCGCACGTCCTGCGAGGGGTCCTCCCTCGCCGCGGCGGCGAGCAGTTCGGCCGCGCGGGGCACGCCGGCGCGGGCGAGGTAGCGGACCGCGGCGCGGCGCACCGCGGCGTCCTCGTCGGTCCGCGCCAGACGCACCAGCGCCTCGCGCGCCTCGGAGACGGCTTGGTCCCCCGCCTCCGTCGGCGCGAGCCGGCCGCTCGCGAGCGCGGCGCCGAGCGCCTTCGCCGCGCGGGCGCGCCGCCGCGGATCGGCGTCGCCGGCGCGGCGCGCGACCGCCTCGGCCGCCGCGCGCGTCGGCGCGCCGAGACGCGCGCAGACTTCGAGCGCGGCGTCGACGAGCCACGGGTTCGCGCCGTCGAGCCAGACCGGCAGCGCCGCCTCGGCGGCCGCCTGGTCGTCCGCGTCCTGCGCGGCGACGATCGAGCGGCTCGCCTGCAGGATCGCCTCCCCGCCCTCGCCGGTCACGGGAATCTTCCCCGCGGCGCCGCCGGCCGGAGAGAGGTAGTCCACCGCCTCGGGATCGCCGGAACTGTCGCGCGGCACGTCGAGGACGAAGACCGCGCGTTCGCCGGTCTCCACCGTGAACTTCGCCTCGCCGCTCGACCGCCCGAAGTTGAGGGCGCGGAAGGCGATCGTGAGGCGGCGGCCGATCCCGGATCCGCGGAGCACTTCGCGCACCGCGAGGTGCGCCTTCCCCTCGACCGTCTCCACGTCGGCGACGACGACGATCGCGCCGTTCGCCAGACGATGCGCCAACTCCGCGCCGTCCGCGGGGCGGCCGGCGGGAGTCGCGGCGCGCGCCGCGGAGCAGAAGGTCAGCGCGAGGAAGAGGACGAGGAACGAGCGCCGCGCGCGGCGAGCGCGCCGCCGAGCACGACGCAGGCCGCGACGGCCAAGACCGCCGCGAGCGTGAACTGGAACTGATCCCCTTGCGTCCACAGCTTCACCGGGTCGCTGAAGTCGGCCGACGGGCCGGCGAAGGCGAGGACGACCGTCCCCACGACCAAGCCGAGCGCCGCGCCGAGCGCCGCGCCCACAAGAATACGCGGCAGCGCACGGCGGGCCCACCGGCCGGCGCGCGGCGCGGCGGAGGCGTCGAAGCCGCCGAACATCGAGGCGAAGGGGGTCGGCTCGTTGAGGAAGGCGTCCACCTCGCCGCCGTTGACCGCGGCCTCGGGCGGCGCTTCGGGCCGCGGCTCGACGGGGCCGGTCGGGACCCGCGCGTGCGCCTTCGCCGGCGCGGGGTAGCTGCCGGCGCGCGCGGCGATGAAGCGCCGCGGACGGGCGGCGTCGGTCACGGCTTGATCTCCAGCCGCAACGTCAGGCGGAAGAGGCGCGGGCCGAACGGCGTCGCGACCTCGAGCGGCACGATGATCTCCTGCGGCTCCCCCGGCGCGAGGCGGGTGATTTCCACCCCTTCCTCGTGGAAGGCCGCGTCTTCCGGCTCGACCTCCACCGCGGCGGCGGAGGCGGCGATCGGGGCGGCGATCGTCGGCGCCTCGAACGGCGCGGCGACGATCGGCGATTCGATCGTTTCCGGCGCGACGACGGGCGGCGCGGGAACTTCCTCCGCGGCCTCTTCCGGAGCCTCGGGCGCGGGCGCCTCGACGATCGGGGCCGGCGCCGCGGGCGCTTCGGCTTCGACGACCGGCGCGGCGGGCGGAGCGGCGCGGAAGGCGCGCATCAGTTCGTCGCGGTCCACGCGCTGGGTCTCGCCGGCGAAGCCGACGACCGGCGGCGCGGCGGCCGGGATCTCGTGGACCAGGCCGAGCGGATCGTCGTCTTCGGCGGCCATGTCGGCGGCGGAGGAGGCGGGCGCGAGGGCCAACGGGTTCTCCTCTTCCGCGGGAGGCGCCCAAGCGGGCGCCTGCGCCGCGGCGGCGAACGCCGGCGCGGGGGCGGGCTTCGGCTCGGGGGGCGGCGCGAACGCCGGCGCGGCCGGCGCGAAGGTCCGCGGGGCCGCCGCCGGCGCGGGGCCGGAAACGAAGGCCGGCGCTTCCGCCGGACG
>JAJFTU010000258.1 GCA_021372775.1 bacterium
GAGGCGCTGCGGCGGTTCGCTGCGCTCGTCGAGAGCTGGGGCGGCACGCTTACGAGGAGCGGCGGGTCGGGGGCGCTCTACGCCGCCAGACTGGCCCCCGAGAACGCCCCGCGGCTCGTCGAATGGCTCGAAGCCCAAGGCGTGCGCGACCTCCCCGGCCCCGGCGCGCCCGGCCCCTTCGTCCTCGAAATCCGCGCACGGTGAAGCCGAGACTGTTGCACGGGGACGATCGTCGGCGGCCGTAGGAATGAAACGCCCCGACGGCCGCGCGCGGCGGGCCGTCGGGGCGTTGGACGAGGGGTTCCCGGCGCGGTCAGGGGGACGCGTGGCTTGAGCCGTTGGCGTGCAACAGGCTCGGCTCCACCGTGGAGAGGCCGAAGGTCTGGACGAGGGTCTTGGCGACGTTCGGGGAGAGGAAGGCCGGCAGGGTCGGGCCGAGCTTGATTCCCTTGAACCCGAGGTGGAGCAGCGCCAGCAGGACCGCCACCGCCTTCTGCTCGTACCACGCGAGCTCGAAGGAGATCGGCAGCTCGTTGACGTCGTCGAGGCCGAACGCCTCCTTCAGCTTCAGCGCGACGAGCGCCAGCGAGTAGGCGTCGTTGCACTGCCCGGCGTCGAGGACGCGCGGGATCCCGCCGATGTCGCCGAGCGGCAGCTTGTTGTAGCGGTACTTGGCGCAGCCGACGGTGAGGATGACCGCGTCCTGCGGCAGCGCGGCGGCGAAGTCCGTGAAGTGGGAGCGCCCCGGGTCGCGGCCGTCGCAGCCGCCCATCACGACGAAGCGGCGGATCGCCCCCGACCTCACCGCGGCCACGACCTTGTCGGCGAGCGCGAGCACTTGGTCGTGGGCGAAGCCGACGACCAGCGCGCCGTCCTCGAGCGGCGTCGGCGGGGGGCAGCTCTTCGCCCGCTCGATCAGCGCGCCGAAGTCCTTGCGGCCGCCGGCGGGGCGGTCGGCGACGTGCGGCACGCCGGGGTAGCCGGCCATCCCGGTCGTCCAGATCCGGTCGCGGTACTCCGCGCGCACCGGGGTGACGCAGTTCGTCGTCATCAGGATCGGGCCGTTGAACGACGCGAACTCCTCCCCCTGCCGCCACCACGCGCCGCCGTAGTTGCCGACGAGGTGCGGGCGCTTCTTGAACGCGGGGTAGGCGTTCGCGGGGAGCATCTCGCAGTGGGTGTAGACGTCCACGCCGGTCCCCGCGGTCTGCTCGAGCAGGTCGTCGAGGTCGCGCAGGTCGTGCCCCGAAATCAGGATGCCGGGGTTGCCGCGCGTGCCGAGCGGAACCGTCGTCGCCTCGGGGGCGCCGTAGGCCGTCGTGTTCGCCTTGTCGAGCAGCGCCATCGTCTCCACGGCGCAGCGTCCGACCTCGAGCGCGAGCGACGTCAGCTCCGCCGCGCCGAGCGGCTTCGCCGTCGCCGCGAGGGCCTTGACGAGGAACGCGTAGATCCCGTCGTCCTCGAAGCCGAGCGCCGCCGCGTGCTCGACGTAGGCCGCGACCCCCTTGATCCCGTAGAGCGCGAGCTGCCGCAGCGAGCGCAGGTCCTCGTTCGGCTCGGCGAGGACGCCGACCGCCTCGCCCTTCGCCGCGAACTCGTCCGGCGCTCCGCTCCAAGAGGCCGCCTCGGGCAGCCCTTCGACGCCGCCGACCTCCGCGGCGAGGCGCCGCTTGAGCGCGAGCGCGCCCTCGATCCTCGCAACGATTCGCTCGTCGTCGAAGTTGGCGTTGGTGATCGTGACGAAGAGCCCCTCGGCGAGGAAGCGGGCCGTCGCCTTGTCAACGGGGCGGCGTTCGAGCGCCTTCTCCTCCAGGAGCGCGGCGCC
>JAJFTU010000259.1 GCA_021372775.1 bacterium
CCCGTCGGCCGCGCCCCGGCTTGGTCGGCGCGCGCGGCGCGACTAGACTCTCGCTTTCGCGGCGCGCCCGCGCTCGATCACCGAGACCGCCCACGTGACGAAGCGAACGCCCTTCCCCGACTCGCCCTTGGCCATCATCGCCGTCGTCTGCCTGCTCCTCGCAGGCAGCCTCGCGCTGATCCGCCCCACCGATCGGATGCGTCTCTATCCGGACGACGGGATGTTCTACGGAATCGTCGCGACGAACACCGTCCAAGGGGCGCCGTTCAGCTTCGACGGCGGCGTCTCCCGCACGACGGGATTCCACTGGGCGGGGTTGTTTCCTCCGCTCGCCGCCGCCGCCGCGCGCCGCGCGTCGCTCGGCGGCGGGGCGTACCGCGACTTCTTCGACGCGATCTTCGCCGTCGACGCGCTCGCGACCGGCCTGGCCGCTTTCGCCCTCGCGCTCGCCGCCCGCCGCATGGTCCGCTCGCGCTGGACTCTCGGCTTGCTGGCGGCGGTTCTCTTCCAAGTTCTTCTGCTCGGCTTTGGGATGGAGTCGTCCCTCGCGGCGCCCTTGCTCTTGGCGTTGCTCGTCGAAGCGACGGGGGAGAAGCCGCGAAAAGGCGTCCTCTTCGCTCTTGCGCTCGCCGTTCCCGTCGCGCGGCTCGACCTCGTCCCGATCGCGGCGCTCGCCGCGGCGCTCGGCGTCGCGTTGCCCCGACGCACGGAGCGTCCGCGGCTCGCCGTCGCCGCCGCGGCGGGTCTTGCCGTCGGCGTCGCGCTCGTCTTCGTCGCCAACACGTTGGTCGGCGGGGAACCGTTCTCGTCGAGCGTGATCGCGAAAGGGACCGCCGTCTCCTTCGTCCGGGAAGATCTCCTGCAGGCGCTCGCCGCGAACGCCGCGTTCCTCGTCGGCTTCGCGGCGATCCTCGCGGCGCGTCTGGCCGCGAAGCCGCTCCGCGATCCGCGGGGGATCGTCGTCGCCGCGATCGGGCTGCTGCTTCTGCTGCAGGTCTCCGTCCAGCGCTCGCTCGGCGGCAACAATCTCGGCCGCTGGTACGACGTCGTCTGGACCACGCTGTTCTTCGTCTCCGCCGCGGCGCTCTTCGACTCGCTCCCTGCGCGAGGCCGCGCGGGCGCGCTGGCCGGCGTCGTATGTCTCGGGATCTGCGCCTTGCCGCTCGCGCCGCGGGAGGCGATCCGCTCCCGGCTGCACGTCGCGCACGCCGAAGACGACGCCTACTACGCCTCGTGGGCGGAGTTCGGCGAAGCCGTGCGGCGAAGCGTGCCGGAAGGGGCCCGTCTCGCCGCGGACGACCTGCCGGGCGCTCTCTGCTACTACTCGCGCCGGCCCGTGGTCGCGCTCGACGGTCTCGCCAACAGCCCCGAATTCGTCCGTCGATACGTCTTGACGGGCCGAGTAGGCGACTATGTCCGCGAAGAAGTCGACTACGTCGCCCTCTTCCTCGACGATCCGCTGTTGCGCCGGTTCGGCCCGCAGGTAGACAGGGGCGCCGCCGACATCGAATTCCCGATCGGCTTTCTCCACAAGACGACGATTCCCGCCGGCGCTTTCCGCTTTTCGGCCGCCGATGTTGTGTTGCGCACGAAGATCCGCGCCTTCTGGTCGGAGTTCTGGCTGGTTCGCGTCCCGAAAGGAAGAGTCGGCGTCTGATCAGCGGGAGCGGCGCCGAGCCCGCGCCGCGTGAAACATGCGCGGACCCAGCAGGCCGAAGGCAATCGAGGCCCAAAGAACCGGCCGCAGCGGCCGCCGCGCCAGCGCCTGCAGCGCGCGCCGCAGCCCGAGCGCGCGGGCGCCGGCGGCGAAGTGGGCGTTCGCGGCCGAGCGCAACTGCCGTTCCCGCAGCCGCGGCGCGAAGGCGCGCAGGTCGGCGTCGTAGGCGGCGAGCGCCGCCTCGATCTCCCGCGCGCGGTCGGCGGCGTCGGCGCGGAACCGATCCGGGGCCATCGCGGTGAGGCGGTTCGCCGCGTCCACGTGCGCCAGGGCGACGACGTCGGGGAAGGTCAGGCGGTCGCAGCGCCGCGCGAGATCGAGCGTGTGCTTGTTCTCCCACGCCCGCGAGTCGGGGAAGCGGACCTCGCGCGCGATCGTCCGCCGCACGCAGTAGAGCATGTCGGAGCGTTCGGCCGCGCCGTCGGCCCAGCGCAGGAAGTCCGCGAAGCTCATCCGCGCCGCGGGGAGCGGCGGCTCGGGCGAGAAACCGCCCGACTCGACGCGGTACATGAAGCAGAGAACGCCGACGTCGTCCGGCGCGCCGGCCGCGCGCGCGGCGATCGTCGCCAGCGCGCCGGGCAGCAGCTCCTCGTCGCTGTCGAGGTAGATCACCCACTCGCCGCGCGAAGCGTCCGTGCCGGTGTTGCGCGCCGGGCAGACGCCGCGGTTGGCCGCGTGCCGCAGCACGCGCAGGCGCGGATCGCCGAGCGACGCCGCGGCCGCCGCGGTCCCGTCGGCCGAGCCGTCGTCCACCACGACGACCTCGAACGAAGGACCGCGCTGGGCGAGGCAGCTCGCCGCGGCGAGGCGCACGTGCCGCTCCCGCTCGAACGCGGGGATCACGACGCTGAAGAGCGGCGCCTCGTCGGACACGCCCCGTTCCCTCCTTTGCGGCGGCTTCGCCGACGGCCGTAGAATCAGCCGTCGAGGGAGTTCCCGTCGAACGACAGTCTCGCGGCCCGGGAGGACGGAAGCAAGTGCGCGTCCTGCACCTCACGAACCTCTATCCGTCGCCGCGGCGTCCTTGGTTCGGCACGTTCATCGAGGAGGAGGTCCGTGCGCTCGGCCCGGAGGTCGAGAGCGAGGTCGTCTTCGTGGACGGCGCCGCGGGAAAGATCGAGTACGCGCGGGGGATCGCCAGGGTGCGGGACCTGCGCGGCCGCTTCGACCTGATCCACGCCCACCACGGCTGGTGCGGCCTCGCCGCCCTCGCCGCGCGTTCCGGCGTTCCGATCGTCCTCACGCTCCTCGGCGGCGACGTCTTCGAGCGCGAGGTCCGCTACAAGCGGCTCCTCGCGCGCCTCGTCCGCGCCGCGCTCCCGCGCTTCGCCGCGCTGATCGTCCGCTCGCCGGCGATGGCCGAAGCCCTTCCGCCGGCGATTCATCCATCGGTCCATATCGTGCCGCACGGCGTGGACCTCGACCTCTTCGCGCCGTCGGACCGCCGCGCCGCCCGCGCCGCGCTGGGGCTCGATCCGGAGCGGCCGCAGTTCCTCTTCGCCTGCGCCGACAACGACCAGTCGCGGCGGGAGAAGCGGCGCGACGTCGCGGAGGCGGCCGTCGCCGCCCTCGGCGAAGGGCGCGGCGCGCTGCTCGAGGCGGCGCGGACGCCGCACCACCTCATGCCGCTCTACGTCAACGCGGCGACGGCGGTGCTGCTCCCCTCCGACTACGAGGGCTCGCCGAACATCGTCAAGGAGGCCCTGGCCTGCGAGCGGCCGGTCGTCGCCGCCGACGTCGGCGACGTGCGCGGCCTGATCGAAGGGCTGCCCGGCTGCAGCCTCGCCGAGCGGAGCGGCGCCGCGTTCGCCGAAGCGCTGCGGCCGCTCCTCGCCGACGACCTCCGCGCCGACGGCGGGCGGGCGCGGCTGGCCGAGCGCGGGCTCACCCTCGCGGAGACGGGGCGCCGCTTCCGCGCGGTCTACGAAGGCGTGCTGGCCGATGGGCAAGCGGCGGCTGTTCGGCATTGACGTGGACGACGTCGGCCTCGACGAGGCCGCCGACACGGTCGTCCGCTGGGCGGCCGAGGAAGGCGCGCGCCGCTACGTCGTCACGCCGAACGTCGATCACATCGTGCGGCTCGAGCGGGACGCCGAGTTCCGCGCGGTCTACGCCGGCGCCGCGCTGACGCTGCCCGACGGGATGCCTCTCGTCTGGGCCTCGCGCCTGCTGGGCCGGCCGCTGCCGGCGCGCGTCACCGGCGCCGATCTCTTTCCCGAAGTCTGCGCGCGCGCCGCGGCGGCGGGGCTGCCGATCTTCCTGCTCGGCGGGCTTCCCGGCGTGGCCGACCGCGCCGCGGACGCGCTCCGCGCGCGGCATCCCGCGCTCCGCGTCGCCGGCACGTACTCGCCGCCGTTCGGCTTCGAGAACGACGCCGCGGAGAACGAGCGGGTTCTCGCCGCGGTGAACGCCGCGGCCGCGCCGATCCTCTTCGTCGGGCTCGGCGCGCCGAAGCAGGAGAAGTGGATCGCGCGCGAACTGCCGCGCCTCGCGGCGCGCGTCGCGCTCGGCGTCGGCGCCGCGTTCGACTTCGTCGCCGGCAGCAAGAGGCGCGCCCCGGCGCTCGTGCGCCGCGCGGGGTTCGAGTTCCTCTGGCGCTTCGCGCAGGAACCGCGCCGCCTCTTCCGGCGTTACTTCGTGGACGACGTCCGCTTCGCGGCGATGGTCTGGCGCGAGCGGCGTCGCGGGGGGACACGTTGAGCGGGCTCAAGCTGGCGTTCGTGCTCTGGTCGGGCAAGGTCGGCGGCGCGGAGACGGCGACGCGGGCGCTGATGCGCGCCCTCCGCCCGCGCGGCGTCGAGTCGCGGGCGATCCTCTTCGGCGGCGACGGCGCGGTCGGCGCCGCGCTGCGGGCCGACGGCTTCGCCGTGCGGACCCTCGGCTACCGCAGCGGCGCTCGCTCGTTCCTGCGCCCGGCGCGGATGGCGCTCGCGCTGCGCGAGGAGCGCGCCGACGCGCTCGTCTTCGCCGACACCGACCTGCTGCTGCCGTTCGCCCTCTTCGCGCGCGGCCGGGCGCGGCGCTGCGCCGTGCTGCACCGCGGCGAGGTCGTGGGGCGCGGCTACACCCGCGCGCAGCGCGCCGGCGCCCTCTTCCGCCGCGTCTTCTCCGACCTCGACCTCTGCGTCTCCGACCACGTCGCCGGCGTCGCGCGCCGCGCCCCGCACGCGCGGCGGCTCGAGGTCCTGCCCAACGGCGTCAATACGGAGCGCTTCGCCCCGGCCGACGCGCCGCGCGCCGCGGGACCGCTCGTCGTCGGCTTCGCCGGACGGCTGATCCCCGGCAAGGGGCTCGAGGACGCGATCGCCGCCTTCGCCGCCGCGGGGGCGCCGCGCGGCGCGCGGCTGCGCGTCGCGGGGGACGGCCCGCTGGCCTTCGAGGCGCGGCGTCTCGCCGCGCTCTCCGGCGTAGGCGAGGCGATCGAGTTCCTCGGCCTCGTCGAGGACATGCCCTCGTTCTGGCGCGGCTGCGACGTCGTGCTCGCCCCCTCGAACGGGCTCGTCGAGTCGTTCGGCATGGTGCCGCTGGAGGCGATGTCGTGCGGCAAGCCGGTCGTCGCCTCGCGCGCCGGCGGGCATCTGGACATCGTCGTGGACGGCGAGACCGGCGTCCTCTTCGCCCCCGGCGACCAGGCCGCGCTCGGCGCCGCGCTCGGCCGCTACCTCGACGACCCGGAGCTCCGCGCGCGGCACGGCGCGGCCGGCCGCCGCCGCGCCGTCGAGTCGTTCGACGTCGCGCGCGTCGCGGA
>JAJFTU010000260.1 GCA_021372775.1 bacterium
CGCGCGTGCCCTGCGCCGCGAAACGCGTGCGCCATACACCGCGAGCCGCGCGAGCCATGCATTGCGAAACGCGCGGGCCCTGCACCCCGAGACAACGCAGCGGGGCGCGAACACAAAGAGGGCGCCGCGGAACCGCGGCGCCCCGAACAACGGCACCCGAAACCAGAGAGCGCGGGCGTCCGAAGCGTGCGGACGCGGCGCGCCCGCCGTCAGGCGTTTTGCGCGCGCTTCTTGAAGCGGAGAGCGCAGGAAAGGACCGTCTTGCGCAGGCGGATCGACTGCGGCGTGACCTCCACCAACTCGTCGCCGTTGATGAACTCCAGCGCCTGCTCGAGGTTCAGCGAGCGGCTCGGGGTCAGCCGGATCGTCTCGTCCGCCGCCGCCGCGCGCATGTTCGTCAGCTTCTTCAGCTTCGTGACGTTGCAGTCGATGTCGTCCTCGCGCGCGTTCTCGCCGACGATCAGCCCCTCGTAGACCTGCGCCCCCGGGCCGACGAACAGCTCGCCGCGCGACTCGAGGTGGTGCAGCGCGTAGGCCGTCGTCTCGCCGGCGCGGTCGGCGACCAGCGCCCCCGTCGTCCGGCGCACGATCTCCCCCTGCCAGGGCGTGAAGCCGACGAAGAGGCGGTTCATCACCGCCGTCCCGCGCGTGTCGGTCAGCATCTCCGAGCGGACGCCGAGCAGCCCGCGCGTCGTGACGTGGAACTCGACGCGCGCCCGGCCGGAGCCGTGGTTGACCATCTTCACGACCTTCCCCTTGCGCATCGCCATCTTCTCCATGACGACGCCGAGGAAGCTCTCCGGCAGGTCCACGACGAACAGCTCCAGCGGCTCCATCCGCTTGCCGTCCTCGACGTGGGTGATCACCTGGGGGTTGGACACCGAGAGCTCGAACCCCTCGCGGCGCATCTGCTCGATCAGGATCGCCAGCTGCAGCTCGCCGCGCCCCATCACCTTGAAGGCGTCGGTCGTGTCCGTCGGCTCGACCTTGATCGAGACGTTGGTCAGCAGCTCCTTCTCCAGCCGGTCCTTGATGTTGCGCGACGTCACCCAGCGCCCTTCCTTGCCGGCGAACGGGCTGCTGTTGACCGAGAAGACCATCGACAGCGTCGGCTCGTCGATCTGCAGCGGCGGGAGCGGGCGCGGATCGGCGGCCGAGGTGACCGTCTCGCCGATCGTCAGCCCCTCGATGCCGGCGAGGGCGACGATCTCGCCGCACGGCGCCTCGGGAACCTCGACGCGCGTCAGGCCGTCGAAGGTGTAGAGCTTGGTGATCCTGACCTGCCGCGGCTTCCCCTCGCGGTCCACGACCGCGGCGGCGTCGCCGACCCGCATCGTGCCGTCGAAGATCCGGCCGATGCCCAGGCGCCCGAGGTAGTCGCTGTAGTCGAGGTTCGCGATGAGGCACCGCAGCGTGTTGTCCGGCGACCCCGCGGGGGCGGGGATGTGCTCGAGCAGCGCGTCGAAGAGCGGCCGCAGGTCCTGGTCCTCGCCGTCCGGCGTCAGGCGGCAGGTCCCCTTCTTGGCGTTCGTGTAGAGCACCGGGACCTCGAGCTGGTCGTCCTCGGCGTCGAGGTCGATGAACAGGTCGTAGACCTCGTTGAGGACCTCGTCGGCCCGCGCGTCCTGGCGGTCGATCTTGTTGATCACCAGCACGACCGGCAGCTTCAGCTCCAGCGCCTTGCGCAGCACGTACCGCGTCTGCGGCAGCGGCCCTTCGGAGGCGTCCACGAGCAGCAGCGCGCCGTCCACCATCTTGAGCGCGCGCTCGACCTCGCCGCCGAAGTCGCTGTGGCCCGGCGTGTCCACGATGTTGAGCTTCGCGCCCTGGTAGTGGACGGCCGTGTTCTTGGCGAGGATGGTGATGCCCTTCTCGCGTTCGAGCTCGTTCGAGTCCATCACCCGGACCTGCACGTCTTGATTGGCGCGGAAGACTCCGCTCTGCCAAAGCATCGCGTCCACGAGCGTCGTCTTGCCGTGGTCGACGTGCGCAATGATCGCTACGTTCCTCAGTTGCATCTTCTTGGTTCCTTTCGTCGGCGGGATCGTATCCCGCCCCCGGTCCGTCCGCACGAAAGCTTGCCGGGCCGCCCCGGCCCGCTTATCCTCCCGCGATCCCAAAGGAGACCCGCCTCATGTCCGACCAAACCGAACTGCGCGTCGAGGACGGCAAAGTCGTCAGCCTCCGCTACACCCTCAAGAACGCGTCCGGCGAGCTGCTGGACGAGACCGGCGACGACGAGCCGCTGGAGTACCTCCACGGCGCCGACAACATCGTCGAAGGGCTGGAAGAGGCGCTCGCGGGCCGCGTCGTCGGCGACAAGCTCAGCGTCGTCGTCCCGCCGGAGAAGGGATACGGCGTTCGGGACGAGGACGGCGTGCAGAACGTGCCGCGCAACCTCTTCCCGAAGGAAGAGAAGCTCGAGACGGGCATGGAGTTCTGGACGCAGGACGAGGACGGCGACGAAATGCCGGTCTGGGTGACCAACGTCGCCGGCGACGTCGTGACGCTCGACCTGAACCATCCGCTCGCCGGCGTGACGCTCCACTTCGACGTCGAGGTGGCGGGCGTGCGCGACGCGACGAAGGAAGAGATCGAGCACGGCCACCCCTACGGCGACGACTGCGAAGGCGACTGCAGCTGCTGCCCCGGCCACGACGGGGAGTGACTCTTTGAGCGGGCGCCCCGGGCCGCGCCGCGGCCCGCGGCGCGCCGTTCGTCCATCGCCGCGGGGCGAGTTCGCCCCGCTCGCCCGGCTCGCCGCGCCGGTCGTCCTCGCCCAACTCGGCTGGATGGCCTTGGGCGTCGTGGACGCGCTCTTCGTCGGACGCCTCGGCCCGAACGCCCTCGCCGCGGTCGCGCTCGGCGATCTCTGGATCGTCGGCACGCTGCTCGCGGCGATGGGCGTGCTGATGGGGCTCGACCCGCTCGTCTCGCGGGCCCACGGCGCGGGGGACGGCGTCGGCGCGGCGCGCGCGCTGCAGCTCGGAACCGTCGCCGCCCTCTTCCTCGCGATTCCGCTCACCCTCCTCTGGACGCAGGCCGACCTCGCGCTGCGCCTCCTCGGGCAGACGCCGGAGCTGGCCGCCGCGGCGCAGGCCTACGTGTCGGTGCAGCTCTGGAGCGCCGCGCCGTTCCTCGTCTTCGTCGCCCTGCGCCAGTACCTGCAGGGACGTGCGATCATGCTCCCCGGCCTCGTCGTCGTCGTCGCCGGCAACGTCGTCAACGCCGTCCTCGACTGGCTGCTGATCTTCGGCCACTGGGGCTTCCCGGCGCTCGGCGTGCGCGGCTCGGGGATCGCCACCGGCGTGGCGCGCGTGGCGATGCTCGTCGTCCTCTTCGCGCTGGTGCGGATCTGGCGGCTGCACGAGGGGGCGTGGACGCCGTGGAGCCGCGAGGCGCTGCGGCCCGCCGAGGTGGGGCGCCTGCTCGCGCTGGGGCTGCCGATCGGCGCGCAGCTGATGCTCGAGATGTGGGCGTTCGCCGCGTCGAGCCTCCTCGCCGGATGGCTCGGCGCCGCCGCGCTCGCGGCGCACTCCGTCGCCCTCAAGCTGGCCAGCGTC
>JAJFTU010000261.1 GCA_021372775.1 bacterium
ACCTCGGGCGCGGGCGCCTCGGCGGCGCGGATCCGCGCGATGAAGACGTCTTCGAGCGACGGCTCGACGGGGGCGGCGCTCTCGACCGTGCAGCCGCCGGCGACGAGGGCGGCGGCGAGAACGCGCGCGGCCTCGTCGGGCGCCGCGGCCGCGGCCGGGGCGAGCTCGACGTGCAGGCGCTCGCCGAACTGCTGCACGCCGCCGACCGCCGGATGCCGTTCGAGCAGCGCCAGCGCCTCGCGCCGCGGCGCGGCGAGGAGCTCGACGAGCGCGAGGCCGGCGAGGCGGCGCAGCGCCGCCGGCTCGTCGAGGGCGAGGACGCGGCCGCCGGCGACGAGCGCCACGCGGGCGCAGCGCTCGGCCTCGTCGAGGTACGGCGTGGCGAGGAGGATCGTCAGCCCGTCGCGCTGCAGCGCGGCGAGGATCTTCCAGAAGTCGCGCCGCGAGACCGGATCGACGCCGGTCGTCGGCTCGTCGAGCACGAGCAGCTCCGGCGTGTGGATCAAGGTCGCCGCGAGGGCGAGCTTCTGCTTCATCCCGCCGGAGAGGCGGTCGGCGAGACGCGCGCGGAACGGCGTCATCCGCAGCAGGTCGAGCAGCTCGTCGCGGCGGCGCTTCCAGCCGGAGACGCCGTGCACCGCGGCGAAGAACTCGATGTTCTCGTCCACGGAGAGGTCGCCGTAGAGCGAGAAGCGCTGCGAGAGATAGCCGGCGCGGGCGGCGATCGCGCGCTGGCGGCGCCACGGGTCGAACCCCGCGACCTCGAGTTCGCCGGCGTCGGGCCGCACGAGGCCGAGGACGGCGCGCAGCGTCGTCGTCTTGCCGGCGCCGTCCGGGCCGATCAGCCCGAACATCTCGCCGCGGCGGACGTCGAACGAGATCCCCTCCACGGCGGTCGTCGCGCCGAAGCGGCGCACGAGCCCGCGGACGCGGACCGCGACGTCCGCTTCGCGCGGCGCGGGAGCGACGCTCACTTGCCGAGCTCCGCGAACGGGAAGCGCGCCTCGGCGGGCATCCCCGCCTTGAACATCCCGTCGTCGTTGGGCAGGGCGACCTTCACGCGGTAGACGAGCTTCACCCGCTCGTCGCGCGTCTGGACGTTCTTGGGCGTGAACTCCGCCTCGCTGGCGACGAAGGAGACCTTGCCTTGGCGGCGCTGGCCGCCGTCGGTCGTCACCTCGACCGCCTGGCCGAGGGAGACCCGCGGCAGCTCCGGCTCGCCGACGTAGACGGTGAGCCAGGTGTCGGAGAGGTCGGAGAGGACGAGGAGCGTCGCGCCGGGCGCGGCCATCTCCCCCTGCTCGACCGCCTTGTGCGTGATCACGCCCGCGGCGGGGGCGACGACGCGGCAGTCGCCGATCTGCTGTTCGAGCTGCGCCGCGCGCGCCGCCGCCTGCTCGGCGCGGGCCGCCGAGGCGTCCTTCTCCTCGGCGCGGAAGCCGCTCTCGAGGCGCCGCAGCGCCTGTTCGGCGGCGGCGAGGCGCGCGCGCAGCGAGTCGCGGCGCGTCGCCGCGTCGTCGCGCGACTTGGGCGTTCCCGAGCCGCTGTCGAGAAGCTGCTGCATCCGGTCGAGGTCCCGCTGCGCGCCGTCGAGGTCGGCCTTGAGCGAGGCGACGTTGGCCCGCGCCTCGGCGATGTCCTCCGGCCGGGCGCCGGTCCGCTTCAGCCGCAGGTCGGCCTCCGCGGCCGAGCGTTCGGCGCGCGCCGCGTCGAGCGCGAGCCGGAGGTCCACGGAGTCGATCTCGGCGAGCGGCTGCCCGGCGGCGACCCGGTCCCCCTCCTTGACGAGGAGGCGGGCGATCCGGCCGCCGACCTTCGGCGCGACGCGGATCTCGGTCGTTTCGACGTGGCCGGAGACGACGCCGGCGGCGTGGCGGCCGTCGCCGCAGGCGGCGGCGCCGACGAGCGCGACGGCGAGCGGAACGGCGAGGACGAGCGGGCGCATCGGCATTCTCCTAGCCCCGCTTCCGCGGGGAACGCGCGGCGGCGGGCGCCGCGGCGGGGGCGAGACCGTGGAGGGCGAGCCGCTGCATGTGCGCGACGAACTCCTCGTTCGTCGGCGACGTCACCGGCATGTCGAGTTGGTCGAAGACGCGGGCGCGGAAGTCGCGCGAGCCGAAGAAGAAGAGCATCGCGCCGATCAGCGAGAGGTGCGTGACGAGCGGGTGCGTCTTGCGGAACGTCCCCTCGCGTTCCCCCTGCTCGAGGACGGCGCGGACTTCGCCGAAGACGGCGAGGAAGCGCGGGAAGAGGGTCTTGTCGAGGAACCGCCCGCCGGAGAGGATCTCGTGCAGCATCATCCGCGCGAAGTCGGGGCGCTCGTTCTGCAGCTCGGCGAAGCCGCGCAGGAAGTAGGCGAGCTTCTCGCCGGCGGGGGTCGCCGGGTCGTGCAGCGGCGCCATCCGCGCCTTGGCGGTGGCCAGCACGTCGGCGAGGATCGCGGTGTAGAGCCCCTCCTTGCCGCCGAAGTGGTAGTTGATCATCGCCTTGTTGACCCCCGCCGCGGCGGCGATGTCGTCGGCGGTCGCGCCGTCGAAGCCGCGCTCGGCGAAGAGGCGCGAGGCGGCGGCGCGGAGCAGCTCCTGGGTCTTCTCGGGGTTGCGTTCCCCTTTGGCGCGTTTCGAGGCGGCCTTGGCGCGCGGCATTTCGCGTCTCCTCGCCGGCCGGACGGCCCGGGGCCGTGTCAACCAACCGGTTGATTAGAGAGTGCGGCGCCGCGCGGGCGTTGTCAAACGTTTGGTTGATTATTCGGCGAGGAAGGTGGAGACCTCGCCCCGCAGCCGTCCCCCGGCGCCGACCTCGAAGGCGTAGCGGGAGAGGGGCGGCGCGCAGGCGGCGAGCCGCACCGCGGCGAGGATCGGCCGGCCGGCGGGAAGCGGCCCGCCGTCGAGGACGACGTCGCGGGCGCCGACGAGGTAGCCGCGCCGCGCCTCCCCCGCCCCGCCGGCGCGCACGCGGACCAGCGTCTCGAAGCAGGCCGCGGCCTGGGCGGCGATCTCCAGCGCGAGGAGCGCCGGCGCCGCGCCGTCGCGGACGAAGGCGCTTTCGTCGGGGATCAGCGCCTCGAGGTCGAGCCGCTCGTCGTCGGCGCGCAGGACGCGCGCCGCGAACCGCGCCGGCGCCCGGTGCGGCAGCAGCGAAGACGCCTCGACGCCGCCGGTCGCCGCGCGGAAGCGCTCGGGCGCGCCGCCGGTCGCCGCTTCGGTCGCGGCGCGAAGACCCTCGGGCGCGCCGTCTGTCGCAGGCGCTGAGCGGGGCGCGTCGTCGTCCCCGAGAGGCGACGCCGCGACGAGGCGCGCGCTTCCGTCGGCGACGACCTCCCCCGCCCGGCGCCAAACGAACGTCGTCTCCCCGCCGCGCGGCGCCGCCTCGAGATCGAGCGCGTCCCCCGGGAAGGCCGGCCGGCGGAAGCGGAGCTTGCGCAGCGCGCCGAGCGCGAGCGGCCGCCCCGCGATCCGCGACACCTCGCGTTCGAGGAGCGCGAGCTGCGCCACGCCGGGGAGGATCGGCGAGTCCGGAAAGTGCCCGGCGAAGAAGCGGTCGTCCGCCTCGAGAACGACCCGCGCCGCGACCGGCCCGGCGAGCGAGAACGCGTCCGCTCCGTCCACGCGACCCGCTCCACCCGCGCCGCTCATCGCGCCGCCTCCACCCCTCGCTCCGAACCCGCGCTCATCGTCAACGGCCCTCTTCGGCCTTGCGCCCGCCGACCGCGCCGACGACGAAGCCGCGGTACGCGGCGCGCATCGCCTTCACGTCGGGATAGAGGCGCGTCTCCGCGAACCCCGCCGCGGCCAGCGCGTCCTCCCACTCCTCCGCGGTCAGGAACCCGCCGGCGCGCGGCCGCCCGATCGCCGCCCCGGGGGCGCGGAACGCCTCCAGCAGATTGAAGACGAACTCCGAGTAGACCGGAACGCGCGGCCCGGGCCGCAGGCACTCGCCGAGGACGAGCCATCCGCCGGGGCGCAACGCGCGATGGACCGCGGCCAGCGCCGCCGGCAGGTCGCGCGCGACGTGCATCGTGTTGACCGCGAAGACCAGCCCCAGCGAGCCGTCCTCGGCCCCCTGCCGCGCGAACGGCGCGTCGAGGTCGAACTTCGCGAAGGTCAGCGGCAGCTTCGCGCCGTGCAGCGGCGTCAGGCGGCGCTGCGCCCGGCGCAGGAAGAACGGCGCGAGCTCCGTGAAGCGGTACGGGCCGAGATCCGCGGCGCGCCCGGCCTCGTCGAAGGCCTCGATCAGCGCCGCCGCGCCGCTCCCCAGCCCGCCGCCGACTTCGAGCGTCGGCCCCGCGGCCCCGGCGGTCCAGGTCCGCGCGGCGAGCGCCGCGACGCGGTTGTTGACGGCGTAGAGCGGGTTCGCGTTGTCGAAGTACTCGCCCCACAGCGGCACGACCTCGGGCGCGAAGAGCGCCTCGTCCCCCTTGACCTCGCCGCGCAGAAAGCGGGGATAGATCGCGGCCGCGGCGGCGACGAAGCGGTACGACGGCAGCGCCGCCGGATCGAGCTCCTGTTGCGCGGCGACGAGTTCCGACGGATCGAGTTCCGGCGTCGCCTCCCGCCGCACGGCGCGCGGCGCGCCGGCGGTTTGGACCAGGTCGGCGGCGCCGCCCGCGGCGAGTTCGCGCAGCAGCCAGTCCACGGCCGGCTCGACCTCGCGCGGGAAGCCGGCGCGGTCGCAGGCCTCGGCCGCGCCGCGGGGCGCGTCGAGCGCGTCCCAGAGTCCCGAAGCGCGCGCCGCGCCGAGCGCGAGGCGGAAGACGTAGGCCTCGTGGAGGTCGCAGGTCGCGACGAA
>JAJFTU010000262.1 GCA_021372775.1 bacterium
TCGCGGCGGAGTTGGCCGAGCTCCTTCGACTTGAAGCTGTTCTTGGTGCGGCGCAGCGTGTCGATCGTGTGGAGCAGCGCGTCCTCGAGCCGCCGGCAGTCGGGGCAGTCGCCCGACGGAGCGTGGCGCGCGAGGAGCTTCGCCAGCCGCGCCGGGTCGAGGCCGGCGTCCTCCAGCGCCGCCAGCGGCGAGTCGAGCAGCGACCGCCGCGCCTCGTCGGGGGCGTCGGGATTGGCGGCCGCCGCCGCCTCGAGCGCCGCGCGGGCGGCGCCGAGCGCGGCGAACGCGCGCCGCGCCGCCGTCGCCTCCTCGACCGCCGCCAACAACTGCTCGAAGTCGACCGGCTTGACGAGGTAGGAGCTCACCGCCAACTCGACGGCGGCGATCGCCGTGCCGACCGACGGATAGCCGGTGACGATGATCACCGGGATTTCGGCCGAAGCGGCCGCCAGAGCGCGCACGAACTCCAGATCGGGATTCCCCGGCATTTGAATGTCGGCGACGACGACGTCGTAGTCCGCCTGCGCGAGCATCCGCGACGCCACCCGCGCGTCGCCGGCGACGTCGCACTCGTATCCCGCCTGCTGGAGCAGCACGCACGTCGCGAGGGCGAACGTCTCTTCGTCGTCCGCGAGCAGCACGCGCGCCTTCTTTTCCATGGTCTCCCCCTTCGCCCGCGCCGGGCGCCCCGCGCGGACCCCGAGATTATTTTCCCCGACGCAAATCCGCCGCCACTCGGCGCGGCAGATCGGCGAGAAGTGCGTTGAGACGCTTGGCGTCCACCGGCTTGCTGAGGTAGTCGTCCGCCCCCGCTTCGAGGCAGCGCTCCCGGTCCCCCTTCAGCGCGTGCGCGGTGAGCGCCACGATCGGGACGCGGCCCCCCGAGATCCGCTCCCAGGCCCGGATTCCGGCCGTCGCCTCGTAGCCGTCCACGTGCGGCATCTGCATGTCCATCAGCACGACGTCGAACGCGCCCCGCCGCGCGAGGTTCAGCGCCTCGCGGCCGTTCCGCGCGAGCGCGACGTCGTGTCCCGCCCGCTCCAGCAGGCGGACCATCATCCGCTGGTTGACGACGTTGTCCTCGGCGAGCAGCACGCGCAACGGCGGCGCCGCGGCCGGAGCGGCCGGAGCGGCGGGCGCCGCCGCCTCTTCGGGAAAAAGGATCGCCGCCAGCGCGGCGCGGAGATCCGACTCCTTCACCGGCTTCATCAGATGGCGCAGGCCGGCGGCGACCGCGCGCGGTTCGTCGCTCTCGAGCATCAGCGCCGCCCGTCCCGCTCCGGCGCGCCGCGCGATCTCCGCGCCCGCCGCGTCCGGCAGGCGGGAATCGACGACGACCACGTCGAACGGCCCGCCGCGCAGCGCCGCTTCGGCCTCCTCGCCGTCGGCGACGGCGACGACCTGAAGTCCGAAGCCCAGGAGCGAGTCCGCGAGCGCCCCGCGGCTGAAGGGGCAGTCCTCGACGAGCAGCGCGCGGCCCGCGGGCAGCGGCGCCGGCGCCGGCGGCTCGGGCGCCGGATCGAACCACGCGTCGAAGAGGAACGTGCTGCCCTTCCCCTCCTCGCTCTCGACCCTCAGTTCTCCGCCCATCAGCGCGACGAGCCGGCTCGAGATCGTCAGCCCGAGGCCGGCGCCGCCGAAGTGGCGGGTCGTCGAGCCGTCCGCCTGCGAGAACGCGGCGAAGATCGTCTCCCGCCGTTCCTCCGGAATCCCGATCCCGTCGTCGGCGACGGCGACGCGCAGGCCGACGCGGCCTTCCGCGCCGACCGGCGCCGGCCCGGGCGCCGCCTCGACGACGATCCGCACGCCCCCGGCCGCGGTGAACTTCACCGCGTTGCCGACGAGGTTGACGACGACCTGCCGCAGGCGGACTTCGTCGCCGAAGACGCGGCGCGGCGCGTCGGCGGCGATCCGCAGGCCGAGTTCGATCTTCTTCCGGTGCGCCCGCAGCGCCAGCATCCGCGCCGCGTCGCCGAACAGTTCGCGCGGATCGAACTCCCGCCGCTCGAGCTCCATCTTCCCGGCGTCGATCTCCGAGAAGTCGAGGATGTCGTCGATCAGGCCGAGGAGCGACCGCGCCGAGAGCTGCACGAGTTGCAGGCACTCGCGCTGGTCCGGCTCCAGCTTCGTGTCCAGCACGACTTGGGTCATGCCGATCACGCCGTTCATCGGCGTGCGGATCTCGTGGCTCATGTTGGCGAGGAAGCGGCCCCGCGAGCGGGCCGCCTCCGCCGCCCCCTCCGCGGCGGCCGCCGACTCGCGCGCAAAAACGGCGACGCGCTCCTCGAGCGCCCGCGCGCGGCGGCGGAGCGCCGCGAGGCGCGCCGCGCAGAACGCGGCGGCCGCGGCGGCGGCGAGGGCGAGGAGGGC
>JAJFTU010000263.1 GCA_021372775.1 bacterium
TGGACCCCGGCACGTACCGGCTGCGCGTCTACGGCCCGAGCGGCGCCTTCGACGCCACGAACCAGTACTCGCTGTCGTACACCACTTGCGCGGCGCCGACGCAGCCGGCCGAGATCACGTCGGTCTCGCTGTGGCAGGGCAACGTCGCGCTGACGATCAGCGATCCGGCGCACCAGGCCAACGTGACCGGCTTCGACGTCTACCGCGCCGCGGCGCCGAACGGCTCGTACACGAGCCTGGCGACGAACGCGACGGACGGCCTCTCCGGCGTGTCGGGGATCCAGTACGTGGACGCGAGCGCGGGCGCGGCGAAGATCGCCTTCTACCTCGTGAAGCCGTACAACGCGGCCTGCACGCGCGAAGGGCCGTGAGCGGCCGAGGCCGCGGAGGGGCGCGAAGGGCCGTGAGCGTCCGAGGCCGCGGAGGGGCGCGCCGGCCGGCGCGGCTCGGTCAGGGGCAGCCCGAGAAGCGGCTGCGCTCCGCGCCGGTGGCGTAGCCCAGCGTGCCCTCGCGCCCGGCGGCGTCGCGTCCCGTGACGAGATAGAAGAACCCCGCGCCGGCGCTCGGCGTCTCCGCCGCCGGCGCGAGCGTGTCGGCGAGGTTCGCGTCGGCCGCGTCGGCGCAGGCCCCGAACGACGTCTGCGACAAGCCGCCGAGCGGGCCGCGGTACTGGTGGTAGGTCGCGGCCGCGGGATCCGCGTCCCACGCGATCGCGGCCGTCCCGCTCCAGCGCACGTTCTTGATCTCGCCGGGAGTGCGGTCCGCGGGATAGTACTCGAGCGCCCCGCAGTCGCTGACCGCGATGCCGTCCCCGTTCCCGTCGAGGCGGCGCGGGCGCCCGGCGAGGTCGAGCGTCGGATCCCCCGCCTCGCCCGGCGGCGGCGTGCCGAACTCGACGCACGGCGATCCCGCCGACGGGCTGTAGTCGGCGGCCAACTGCGCGTCGGCCCAGGCGTTCCCGGCCACCGTGGAGCAGTCCGCGGCGTCCACGACCGACCGGCTGATCCACACGCACGGCACGCCGAAGAGGCCGTTCTGCGCGCGCCAGACGATGGAGCGTTCGAGCGTCACCGTCCCGCCGTTGTTGTAGATCGCGAGCGCGGTGAAGCGGGCCAGCGTCGCGTAGCGCAGCGAGACCGTCCCCGTACTCGACATGACCATGATCCCGTCCCGGCCGTCGGCGATCAGCGTGTCCACGAGCGAGACGACTCCCTCGGTCATCACCCCCGCGAGCGTGCCCGTGATCCGACAGCGTTCCGCGGCGAGCGAGGCCCCCGCCGCGACGCGCGCGCCGGTGTTGCCGCCGGCCACGGCGCTCGCGCGCAGGCGCGCGTCGGCGCCGGCGGCGACGTCCAGCGCGGTCCCGCTCGTGCGGAAGGTCAGGTTCGCCGCGTCCAGCGTGCCGTGCGTTTCAACGCCCGTCGCGCCCCTCAGCGTCAGCCCGTCGAGCGTCGTCGCGGCGGGCCGGACGGCGGCGGCCACGACGATCGCCTGCGCCGAGCCGCCGTCGATCACGGTCTCGCGTCCCGACCCGTCGTCGAAGCGCGCGATCGTCACCGCCAGCGGCTGCGCGAGCTGCACGGTCTCGACGTACGCGCCCGTCCCCGGATAGACCGCGATCGTCGTGCCCGCGCGCCGGACCGCGGCGACGGCCGCGCCGATCGTCGCGTAGTCCGGCCCGTCGGCGGGGTCGTTCGACACGTACAGCCGCGGGCTCGCCGCGCACGCGTCGCCGACGCCGTCGTGATCGCCGTCGCGCTGCGAGGGGTTGAAGACGTCGGGGCAGTTGTCCGCGGCCGAGACGACGCCGTCGCCGTCGGGATCGGCGTCGGCGCGGAGCGCGTGCCCGCCCGTCGAGCCGGCCAGCGCGCACGGCGCCGCCGCCATCAGCATGCCGAACACCGCCGCCGCGACCCGCGCAGGCCGCGTCATGAAGCGCTTTCCGATCAGCATCGGGTCCCTCGCCGCGAGAACTGGATGACGCGGATCGTAACATCCCGCGGACTGTCCGAGGCGCGCGCGCCACGCGCCGACTATGCGCGTTCACCTTCCGACGCCAGCCACGGGCCACCCGGCGGCCACCTTCCCGCGGGCATTCGCCCGCCGCCGCCCACGACGGCCCGCCGCACCGGGCCAAGAAACTGGATGATGCGCTCTCCGACTTCCTCGAAGCGTTCGGGCGGCGGCTTCAGCACCGCGCCGGCGGCGCGGTAGCTGCGCCAGCGCGTTGCGAGTTCGGGCGTCCGGTAGAAGGACGACGTGAGCGCGCGCGGCTCCTCGTCGGTCCACACGGTCCCGCGGCGCTCGAAGCAGGCCGACACCGCGCGTTGCAGCGTCGCGCCATCGAACGCGAACGCACCGGCGAGCGCCCAGACATCGTGGAAGTCCTTCATTCGGCTGTTCCGCGTATCCAGCTTGACCATCGCCTCGAACTTCTCCGCCACTGTCGCCTCGCGCGAGTACGCCCGGACCATCGGGGCGGGCAGCGTCGGCAGCATCGTCGGAAACGCGATCTCCTCCGGAGCTACCGCCACGGCGTCGCCGACGCCGACATCGAGCTGCACGGCGATGCGAGCGCCGCCGAGGAACGCGCGGAAGCGCGCGCGCTTGCCGGAGTACTCCTCTTCCGGCCGGATGGTCTCCACGGCCAACTCCGAGAGGTCGAAGCGCAGACCATCCTCCGGGCATGGAACGGCACAGATCTCGGCAACGAGCGAGCGGATCGCCGCCTCGTCCGCGGCGCCCGAAGCGAGGACGTCCACGTCCCGGGTCGTGCGGTAGGGATCGGGAAGCCACACCGCCAGCAGGCTCGCGCCCTTGAGCAGGCAGCGATTCCGGGCCGCCGAAACGCCAAGCCGGTAGAGAAGCCGCTCGGCGGCGAAGCGCGCCAGCGTCCGCTCGAACTCCTCGCGCTTGCCTCTCGCCTGCCGGAACAGGCGGGCGCGGACCGAAGCGGCGACGTCGGCGCTCATATCGACCGCACGTCCAGCGCGGCCCGCAGGCGGCGCGACGGCAGGACATCGGCCAGGCGCGAGAGTTCGGCGACCGTGGCCTTGCGCCGGCGCAGAGCGTCCACCAGCGCTTCCATCGCCGCCTCGGGGCCGACGAGCCGCTCGAAGCGGAAGCAGTCGACGACCGTGCGCGCCGGCGAGGTGATCAGCGCCG
>JAJFTU010000264.1 GCA_021372775.1 bacterium
CCACGGGGCAACGGCTCGCCGCCGCCCCCGCACGCCCGACGCGCTGTCGTGTTTGGTTGGGCGGATCGCTGATTGTCCGCGGGGTGGTGGTCCTGCTTCGATGGTCCGTGCGTTCTGTCTCGCCTCGCGTCGCGGCGTTGGCTCGCGGCGGCTGCGTTGTCACCTGCGTTGAGGCGTTAGGGCCCGTGCGTCTTGACGGTCGCGGGTCGCGCGACGGGGGGCGGCGGCTCCGCGACGGGGCAATGCTCCGCCGCCGCCCCCCGCCGCACGACCCGCTCGTCGTGTTCGTCGCCGCGCGCCATGGGCGCCGCGCGTGGCGCCCGACCTGATCTCGGCAGCCGTGTGCCGTTCAACGTCTCAAAGGCAACGTTGCGCGTCATGCACGTCGGGAGGCAGGCGCGGTGGAGTGTTGAGCGCGGCAACGATCGTCGGGGCGCGCCAGCCTCCCCCACGACGACGCGACGCCGCGTTCCGCGCGTCGGCGCGACGACGCGTTCCGCGCGACGACGTGACGCCGCGTTTCGCGCGTCGACGTGACGACGCGTGCCGCGCGATGACGCGACGACGCGTATTGCGCGTCGACGTGAGCCGCGAGCCCACGCGACGGCGCGGCCGCAGGGAGGGGAGACGCAAGAACGCCGCGCGACGGGAGGGCGCGCGGCGTTCGTCGGATCGGAAACGCGGAGGTCGGTCAGGCGCGGGAGAGGGTGCGCTCGGCGGCGGCGACGACGTTCTCGGTCGTGAAGCCGTAGCGCGCGAGGACCTCCTCGCCCGGCGCCGAGGCGCCGAAGTCGGAGACGCCGACGATCTCGCCCGCGTCGCCGACCAGCTCGCGCCAGCCGAGCGGCAGACCGGCCTCGATCGCCACGCGCGCCTTGACCGCCGCGGGCAGCGTCGCCTCGCGCCACGCCGGATCGGCGGCCGCGAAGTTCTCGAGGCAGGGCAGCGAGACGACGCGCGTCGGCACGCCGCGCTTCTGCATCTCGTCGCGCGCCGCGACCGCCAGCGCAACTTCCGAGCCGGTGGCGAGCAGGAGCAGCTTCGGCGCGCCCCCCTCGGCCTCGACCAGCGTGTAGCCGCCGCGGGCGATCCCCTCGCGCGCCTTCGCCGCCGACCCCGGCAGCGTCGGCAGCTTCTGCCGCGAGAGGACGATCGCCGTCGGCGCGCCCCGCTTCCCGAGCGCCCAGCGCCACCCTTCGGCCGCCTCGTTGGCGTCGCCGGGGCGCAGCACGGCGAGCCGCGGAATCGCGCGCAGCGCCGCCACCTGCTCCACCGGCTGGTGCGTCGGTCCGTCCTCGCCGACCGCCAGCGAGTCGTGCGTGAAGACGAAGATCGTCTCGAGGCGGTCGAGCGCCGCGAGGCGGATCGACGGCCGCATGTAGTCGGAGAAGGCGAGGAACGTCGCGGTGTAGGGGCGCAGCCCGCCGTGGGCCGCGAGGCCGTTGGCGATCGCCGCCATCGCGTGCTCGCGCACGCCGCAGCGCACGTTGCGTCCCGCGCCGGTCGCGCCGTCCACGTCGCCGCCGCCGATGCGCGTTTTGGTCGAACTGGAGAGGTCGGCGTCGAGGCCGACGACGTCCGGCCGCCGCGCGGCGAGCGCCGTCAGGGCGAGGCCGGCCGACTCGCGCGTGGCGAGCGCCTTCGAGCCGTCGGCGAACGACGGAAGGTCGGCGTCCCAGTCGGCCGCCGGCTCGCCGGCGAGCGTCGCTTTCAGCTCCGCGGCCAACGTCGGATACGCGGCCTCGTAGGCGGCGAGCCGCTCGAGCCACGCCGCGCGGCGGGCGCGGCCCCGCGCCGCGGCCTCGGCGTAGCGGGCGCGCGCCGCGTCCGGCACGACGAACGTCTTGTCGGGATCGAAGCCGAACGCTTCCTTCGCGCGCCGCGCCTCCTCGCCGCCGAGCGGCGCGCCGTGCGCGTGGTTGGTCCCCTGCTTCGTCGGCGCGCCGTAGCCGATCGTCGTGCGCACGATGATCAGCGTCGGGCGCGCAAGGTCCGCCGCCGCGGCTTCGAGCGCCGCTTCGATCCCCGCGAGGTCCTCGTCCCCTTCGACGACTTCGAGCACCTGCCAGCCGTAGGCGCGGTAGCGCGCGGCGACGTCCTCGGTGAACGTCTCGCTGAGCGGGCCGTCGAGCGAGATCCCGTTGGAGTCGTAGAGATAGATCAGCTTCCCGAGCCCGAGCCGTCCGGCGAGCGAGGCGGCCTCGGCGGAGATCCCCTCCATCAGGTCGCCGTCGGAGACGAGCGCGTAGGTGAAGTGGTCGAAGATCGCGTGCCCCGGCTTGTTGAAGCGGGCCGCGAGGAGGCGTTCGGCGAGCGCGAAGCCGACGGCGATCGCGCTGCCCTGGCCGAGCGGCCCGGTCGTCGCCTCGACGCCCGGCGTCACGCCGCGTTCGGGATGCCCCGGCGCGCGGCTGCCCCACTGGCGGAAGCGGCGCAGCTCCTCGAGCGGCAGGTCGAAGCCGGCGAGGTGCAGCAGCGCGTATTGGAGCGTCGAGCCGTGCCCCGCGGACAGGATGAAACGATCGCGGTCGGCCCAGTCGGGCGCCTGAGGATCGAAGACCAGCCGCCGCGACCAAAGCGCGTGCGCCATCGGCGCGGCGCCCAAAGGCAGTCCGGGATGTCCGGACTTGGCCGTTTCGATCATGTCCACCGCCAAGGAGCGGATCGTGTTGACGCACAGCAGGTCGGTGGAATCAGGGCTCCAGCTCATTTCAGGCCTCCCTCGGGAACGCCGGATTGTACGCCCCGCGGCCGACCCTCACTATTCGCGGCCCCGCGGGCCGCGCGGCGGACGACGCGGGCGGGCTAAGATGCGTCGATGCCGCCCGAGGCGAATCAACCGCTGCCGATCGACCCGCACCTGCCGGCGCTGCTCGACGCGCTGCGCGCGCGCGGCGCCGTCGTGCTGACCGCGGCGCCGGGCGCGGGCAAGACGACGCGCGCTCCGCGGGCGATGCTCGAGGCGGAGTGGGGAACGCGCGGGGAGATCCTCGTCCTCGAACCGCGCCGCATCGCGGCGCGCCTCGCCGCGCGTCGCGTCGCGCAGGAGATCGGCGAGGAGGTCGGCGGGCGCGTCGGCTATCAAGTGCGCTTCGAGGACCGCACCGGGCCGCGGACGCGGCTGATCTTCCTCACCGAGGGGATCCTGCCGCGGCGGCTCGCCGCCGATCCGGAACTGCGCGGCGTCGCGGCCGTCGTCCTCGACGAGTTCCACGAGCGCGGCCTCGACGGCGACTTCTGCCTCGCCGCGCTGCGCCGGCTGCGCCGCGGCGCGCGCCCCGACCTCGCCGTCGTCGTGATGAGCGCGACGCTCGACGCGGCGCCGGCCGCGGCCTTCCTCGACGCCGCGTCGATCGAGGCGCCGGGCCGCGCGCATCCGGTGGCGATCGAGCACGACCGGCTTCCCGACGACCGGCCGCTGGAGCGGCGGGTCGCGGCGGCGGCGGAGCGGCTGATCGACGGCGAGGAGCGCGGCGACCTGCTCGTCTTCCTGCCCGGCGCCGCGGAGATCCGCCGCGCCGCGGAGGCGCTCGCGCCGCTCGCCGAGAGGCGCGGGCTGCTCATCGCGCCGCTCCACGGCGACCTTCCGCCGGAGGAGCAGGACCGCGCCGTCGCGCCGAACGAGCGGCGCAAGGTGATCCTCGCCACGAACGTCGCCGAGACGTCGATCACGATCGACGGCGTGACGGCCGTCGTGGACGGCGGCCTCAAGCGCGCCGCGGGGCACTCGCCGTGGTCGGGGCTGCCGACGCGCTCGACGGCGCCGATCAGCCAGGCCTCCGCGGAGCAACGCGCGGGGCGCGCCGGCCGCACCGGCCCGGGGCGCTGCCTGCGCCTCTACACCGCGCACGACCTCGCCTGCCGCCCGCGCTTCGACGCGCCGGAGATCGAGCGGGCCGACCTCGCCGACCTCGCGCTGCGCGTCGCCGCGTCGGGCGGAGCGGCCGGCCTGGAGTGGCTCTCGCCGCCGCGCGAGGAAGCGTGGCGCGCGGCCGAGGAACTGCTGCGCCGCCTGGGGGCGCTCGACGAGGAAGGGCGCCTCACGCGCGTCGGGCGCGCGCTGGCGCGCCTGCCGGTTCATCCGCGCGCGGCGCGGGTCGCGCTGGCGGCGGCGGAGCGGGGGGCGGCGTCGCGCGGGGCGGCGCTCGCCGCGCTGCTCGGCGAGCGCGCGCTGCGGCTCGAGGCGCGCGCGTTCGGCGGCGACGGCGCGGCGTCGCGCAGCGGCCCGTCCGACCTGCTCGAGGAACTCGACGCGCTGGATGTCGCCGAGCGCGCCGGCATGCGCGCCGACGCGCTGCGCCGCGAAGGGATCGACGCCGGGGCGGCGCGCCGCGCGGCGCGCGCCCGCGACCAACTGCTGCGGCTGATGCCCCGCGCCCTCGCCGACGCGCGGCGCGGCAAGGGAAACGGCGCGGAGGGCCCCGAGGCCGAGGCCGACGAACCGCTGCTGCGGGCGCTCCTCGCCGGCTTCCCCGACCGCGTGGCGCGGCGCCGCGCGGCCGGCTCGGCGGAGGTCCTGCTCGCCGGCGGGGGCGCGGCGCGGCTCGCGCCGACGTCGGTCGTGCAGCGCGCGGAGTTCCTCGTCGCGCTGGACGCGGAGGAGCGGCGCGGCCGCGGCGTCGTCGTGCGCGCGGCGAGCGCGGTCGAGCCGGACTGGCTGCTGGAGATGTATCCGGGGCGGATCGCGGCGCGCGCGACGGTCCGCTTCGACGCGCGCCGCGAGCGGGTCGAGGAGACGGAGGAGCTGGTCTACGACGGCCTGGCGCTCGACGCCGCGCCGCGCGGCGGCGCGCCGAGCGCGGCGGCGGAGCAGGCGCTCTTCGACGCGGCGCGCGGGCGCGGGATCGATGCGTTCTGCGATCCGGGGGAGGCGGCGCGGCTGCGCCGGCGGATCGAGCTCGCCGCCGCGGCGGACGCGCGCGTCGCGCCGCTCGACGACGCGCGCCTCGAGGCGGCGCTGCGCGCGCTCTGCGTCGGACGGCGTTCGTTCGAGGAGCTGCGCGCGGCCGACCTGCTCGGCGAGCTGCGCCGCGGCCTCGGCGCCGACGCGCGCGCGGCGCTCGAACGCGCGGCGCCCGACGCGGTCCGTCTTCCCGACGGGCGGACGCTGCGGATCGAGTACGAGGCGGGGCGGCCGCCGTGGGTCGCCTCGTATCTGCAGGACTTCTTCGGTCTCGCCGAGGCGCCGCGCGTCGGCGGCGCGCCGCTGGTCGTCCACCTATGGGCGCCGTCGCGGCGGCCGCTGCAGGTCACGACCGACTTGGCGAGCTTCTGGGCCAACCACTATCCGCGGCTGCGCCAGGAGCTGATGCGCCGCTACCCCAAGCACGCCTGGCCGGAAGACCCGCTGGCGGCGCCGCCGCGCCGCTTCCGCCGCGACCATCCCCGCTGACGACGACCCGCCCGCGCGCCGCGCCGCCGCGCGTCGGCGGGACGCGGCCCGCGGAACGAGCGGAGCGCGCCGTCGGCGCGGCGCGCTCCCGGTCGCCTCTCTCAGGCCTTGTTGACGAGATAGTTGGCCAGGCCCATCTGCTCGATCTGGTCCCGCTGCGCCTCCTCCCAGTCGAGGTGGCCTTCCTCGTCCTTGAGGATCGCGGTGAGCAGGTCGCGCGTGCCGTTGTCCCCCACCTCGACGGCGAGGCGGATGCCGGTGTTGTAGGACTTGATCGCGTCCACTTCGCCCGTCAGGTCGGCGGTGACGATCTCCTGCACGTTCTTGCCGATGTGCATCTGGTTGAGCTTCGAGACGGTCGGCGTCCCCTCGAGGAAGAGGATCCGCCCGATCAGCTTCTCGGCGTGCTTCATCTCGTCGATCGCGATCTTCTCGATCGCCGCGTGCAGCTTCTCGTAGCCCCAGTTGTCGCACATCTCGGAGTGGACCATGTACTGGTTGATCGCCGTCAGCTCCTCGGCCAGCAGGTTGTTGAGCGTCTCGATCAGGTTGCTGTTGCCCTTCATGGCGTCCTCCCGGCGCATTCCGCGCAGTTCCGGAATGTACGGCGGACGCGGCGGCGCGCGGGGCTACAACGCGTCGTGCTCGGTCCGGGCGATGATCTCCTCCTGCAGCTCCGGCGAAAGGTCGTTGAAATAGTCGCTGTACCCGGCGACCCGCACGATCAGCCCGCGGTGCGCCTCGGGATCCCGCCGCGCGGCGCGCAGCGTCTCCGCGCCCACGACGTTGAACTGGACGTGGTGGCCGTCGAGCCGGAAGTAGCCGCGGACGAGCTGGGCCAGCCGGCGCAGCCCGGCCTCGTCGGCGAGCAGGGCGGGGGAGAACTTCATGTTGAGCAGCGTCCCGCCGGTGCGGAGATGGTCCATCTTCGCCGCGGAGCGGACGACCGCCGTCGGCCCGTTGCGGTCCGCCCCCTGCACCGGGGAGATCCCCTCGGAGAGCGGCTTCCCCGCGCGGCGGCCGTCGGGGGTCGCGCCGGTCAGCGCGCCGAAGTAGACGTGGCAGGTCGTGGGGAGCATCTCGACGCGCGACCGGCCGCCGCGGACGGTCGGCCGTCCGTCCACCGCGGCGAAGTAGGCGTCGAAGACGCGGCGCATCATCGCGTCGGCGCGGTCGTCGTCGTTGCCGTACTTCGGCGCCTTGTGGACGAGGCGCAGCCGCAGGTCCTCGCGGCCGGCGAAGTCGGCGTCGAGCGCGGCGACGAACTCCCGCGGCGTCGCGTCTCTCCGCCCGTAGACCGTCTCGTCCAGCGCGGCGAGGCTGTCGGCGATCGTGCCGATCCCGACCGCCTGGATGTAGCTGTTGTTGTAGCGCGCGCCGCCGGCGTTGTAGTCGAGGCCGCGGGCCACGCAGTCGTCGGTGATCGCGGAGAGGAACGGCGCCGGCATCTCCCGCGCGTAGATCCGCTCGATCAGCTGGTTCCCCGCGAACTTGATCTCGATCAGGCGCGCGAGCTGCGCGCGGAAGGCGCCGAAGAGGGTCTCGAAGTCGCCGAGCGTCTCCGGCCCGCCGGTCGCCGGGCCGAGCCGCCGGCCGCTCCGCGGATCGACGCCGTCGTGCAGCGCCAGCTCGAGGATCTTCGGCAGGTTGAAGTAGCCGGTGAGGATGTACGCCTCCTTGCCGAAGGCGCCGGTCTCGACGCAGCCGGAGCAGCCGCCCTCCCGCGCGTCCTCGACCGTCTTCCCCATCCGCAGCTGCTCTTCGATCACCGCGTCGGCGTTGAAGATCGAGGGGAAGCCGTAGCCGCGGCGCACGACCTCCAGCGCGCGCAGCAGCAGCGCGTCGGGCGTCTTGCGCGAGAGCTGGAGGTTGCTGCTCGGCTGGAGGAGGTGCATCTCCTCGATCACGTCGAGCAGCAGGTGCGAGACCGGGTTCGAGCCGTCCTCGCCGGTGCGCAGCAGCCCGCCGAGGTTGATGTTGGCGAAGTCGGTGTAGGTGCCGCTCTCCTCCGCCGTCACGCCGACCTTGGGGGGCGCGGGGTGGTTGTTGAACTTGACGAAGAAGCACTCGAGGAGCTCGCGCGCCGCCTCCTCGGTCAGCGTGCCGTCCTCGAGTCCCCGGCGGTAGAACGGCCAGAGATGCTGGTCGAGGTGGCCGGGGCTGAAGGAGTCCCAGCCGTTGAGTTCGGTGATCACGCCGAGGTGGCAGAACCAGTAGGCCTGCAGCGCCTCGTGGAAGTCGCGCGGCGCCTCGGCCGGCACGCGCCGGCAGACGTCGGCGATCTTCAGCAGCTCGGCGCGCCGCCGCGGATCGGCGGTCTCGGCCGCGCGCCG
>JAJFTU010000265.1 GCA_021372775.1 bacterium
GGCCACCAAGACCGCCCCGATCAACAGCGGCACCATCATCAGGGCCGCCACCAACAAGATCTCCGAAAGACCGAGATTCATGGTTCGTTCTCCGGGAGAGAGGTTCATTCGAACTTCGCGAGATTGTTGCGCGCCGGGTCCACCTCGACGAGCGTCGGCTTCGCCGGCAGCGGGAACGCGAACTCCTGCGTCGGCGTCTCCTGGAAGGCGAGGCGGACTTCGCGCCGGCCGTCGGGGAACGTCAGCACGAACGGCACGTGGATCCTCTTGAACGCCGCGCCGCGCGGCTGGGAGAGCTTCACGCGGAGGACCGGCGACGCGCCGGTCTCGTCGATCGACTTCTCGACCTTGACCGTCGGCGTCCCGGGGCGACGGATCCACTGGTCGAAGAACCAGTGCATGTCGGTTCCCAGCACCTTTCCCGCGGAGGCGGCGAAGTCGTCGGTCGTGCGCGGGCCGAACTGCGCGTCGGCGAGGTACTGGCGGGCGACGGCGAGGAACCGCTCGTCGCCGATCAGCGTGCGCAGCATGTGGAGGACCAGCGGCCCGCGGCTGTAGAGGAGGTAGGTGCGGTACCGGAACGCGTTGTCGTCGTTCGAGCCGCCGGCGGCGGCGATCGCCATGTCGTCCTTGACCATGTCGTTCCAGCCGCGCCAGTCTTCGAGCATCCCCTTGAAGTCTTTGACGTGGCCCCGCTTGGGCGCCGCGCCGCGGGTCGCGACGCCGACCGCGAGCCCGGCCGCGTATTCGGCGCACGACTCGTCGAGCCAGGCGTCCTCCGCGCGCGCGGGCCACGCCTTGTGGCCGAACCACTGATGGGCGATTTCGTGGGCGATGACGGCGTTGAGCCCGCGGTTGCTGAAGTACTCGTCGTAGGACGAATTCCATTCGTGGACGGCGAGCGCGACGTCCTGATGAAGCTGGAACTCGCGCGGCGCGAAGAACCGCGACGTCAGGACGATCAGCCCGTCGGGGCTGACGCCGAAGTAGTCCATCGTCGGCAGCTCGACGATGTCGAGCTCCTTGTTGGGGTAGGGGCCGAGCATCTTCTCGTAGATCTCGAGGAACTGGGCGCCGAGGCGCGCGACCCGCTCCCGGTCTTCCTTGTTTCCCCAGGAGTAGGCGTGGGCGCGGACGGTCCAGCGCTCCCCCTTGACCTCCGCCGTCAGGTACTTCCCGGCGAAGACGGCCGGGAGCCACGTCGGAACGTCGCTGGCCGTCTTGAGCAGCCAATGGTCGCCGTCTTCGGCGAGCGAAACGGTGTCTCCGGAGGCGACGGGGACGAACGGCTTCTTCGTCCGCAGCGACATCGAGAACGTGAAGCCGCGCTGCTCCGTCGCCGCCGCCGCCTGCGGGAACCAGCGGACGAGGAACAGGTCGAGGTAGTTGTCGCCGTGCTCGCCGTTCGCCGCCGCGAGGACTTCTCCCTCGGTCTCGAAGCGCAGCGAGAACTCGGCCCCGGCCGGCAGCCGCTCGCCGAGATCGACGACGATTTCATCATAGCGATGCGAGAACGGCAGCTCGCGGCCGCGGCCGTCCACGACGCGCCTGACGTTGAGCAGCCGCTTCGTCGCGCGCCACGAGCGGGCGGCGGGGTCGCGGTGGTTCATCAACTCGAACGACGGCGCGCGCACCCCCGGCGCGGTGGTGCGCAGGCGGAGCGTCGTCGCGATCGTCCCCGTTTGGTTGTCCGGCGTGTCGAGGGCGATGTCGGCGTGTTCGATCCGCCAGGGAAGCGGCCGGTCCAGCGGCTCGGAGGAGATGGCCTTCGTGAAGCGGCCGTCGCCGGTGTTGGCGAAGCCGAAGAGGCACTCCCGCCCTCCGTTCACGCCGTCGAACTCGTAGCCGGTCCGCCCGGCCTCGCCGCCGTCGAACTCGGCGTAGACGTACTGCTGGCCGGCCACGTCGTTGAGCAGCGCCTGCCCGGCGAGGTGGTCGAACAGCGGCATGTGCATCCGGTCGAGCAGCTTCAGCGTCTCGGCCAGATCCGCGGCGGCGCGCGGCGGGGCCGCGACTTCGGGCGCGACGCCGTCCCGCCAGAGGTCCTCGAACGCCGGCCGCGCGAAGAGGACGGTGGCGCTCGTGAACTTGTCCCGCACGTGGTCGTCGCCGAAGGCGTAGCCCTTGGAGACCCGCTCGGCGTTGGCGCGGAAGGTGAGCAGCGCCTCCTGGTCGCGGACGGTGTGGCGGAAGACGCCGTGGCCGAGGAACTGGAAGCCGACGATTTCGCCGGCGGCGGCCCGCACCGGGAAGAGCTGCCCGTCTTCGATCTCGAGTTCGAGACGGGAGAAGCGGACCTTCTGCGGCGCGAGGGCGCGCCCCGCGGCGTCGAGCTTCAGGTCGCGCCGCGCGGCGAACGGATCGGCGGCGGCGGGCGGCGCCGCGGCGGCGACCTTCGCCGCGGCGCGCTCGTCGCCGGCGAAGGCGGCGCACGCGGCCGCGAGACAGAAGACGACGCCCCCCCAGACGAGCCGGCGAACGACCATGGACGACCCCCCTTCGGATTCCCCGCCCGCGACTATAGAAGCGTCGGCCCGCCGGGGTCTACGGCCGGCGGGCCAGATTCGCTCCTCGTCGCGATTTCGCGTCTCCCGGCGGAGATCCGCCCCGGGGCGGGCGCGGCGTCAGGCCTTCGGCGTCGGCGCCTTGCGCACCGCCTCGACCTTGATCGAGATCGTCACCTCGTTCCCGACGACCGGGCCGACCTCGATCAGCTTGTTCCAGACGAGGCCGAAGTCGCGCCGGTCGATCTTCGTCGAGACCTCGAACGCCGCCCGTTCGCCCATCTGCGGGTCATTGATCGCGCCGAAGTACTTCCCGACGAGGGTCACCGACTTCGTCACGCCGTGGAGCGTGAAGTCGCCGACGATCGTCAGCGTCGAGCCGTCCCACGAGACCTTGCGGCTCGTGAACGTCATCTCGGGGAACTTGGCGGCGTCGAAGAAGTCGGCGCTGCGCAGGTGGTTGTCGCGCGCCTCGACGCCGGTGTCGATCGACGCCGTCTTGATCCGCGCCTCGACCGAGCAGTCCTCCAGCTTGCCGCCGATCTTGATCAGCCCGGAGAAGTCGCGGAACTTCCCCTCGACGGACGAGATCACGAGGTGCGCCACCTCGAAGCCGACCTTGGAGTGGACCGGATCGATCGCGTACTCCCCGGCGGGGGGCGGGGCGACGGCGAAGGCGAACTGCGGCAGGGCGAGCGCGGCGGCGGTCAGCAGGGTACGGGCTCTCATCGGCGTCATCTCCTCGGGGCCGGACTCGTTTCCGGCGTCCCGGTGGGAGACTGTACGCAGAACGGTAACAGTTGGCAGCGGAAAAATCGTCCGGCCGGGGCGGCGCGGGGAGGCGGTCAGATTTGGCGCAGCAGCGAGGCGAGGGTGATCTTGCGCAGCCGCTCGCGGACCGCCTCTTGCGACGCCTCCATCACGGGGGCGAGGACGTCGGCCATCCGCGCGCTGACCGGGCATTTCGGATTGGGGGGCGCGGGGTTGAAGGCGAAGACCGGCTCGGCGCCCATCGCGTCGTAGACGTCGCGCAGCGTGATCCGCTCCGGCGGCACGGCCAGTTCCAGCCCGCCCCCCTTGCCCTGATGGCTCTCGACGAGGCCGCCGCGGACGAGCGAGGCGACGACTCGCCGCACGACGACCGGGTTGGTGTTGACGCTGGAGGCGATCGTCTCGCTGCTCACGCGCCCGTCGTCGCGCCGCAGCGCGGGGGGCGCGTGGCGGGAGAGGTGCGCCAGCGCGACGAGCACGTGCGTCGCCACGGCGAAACGGCTGTTCGCGGCCATATGTACCAATGATGGTTACATTTCATCCGCGCGTCAACCCAAATGCGGGGCGGCGCCGCGCCCGACGAACGCACGGCGCCCGCCGCGGACGACGAACGCGCGGCGCCCGCCGCGGACGATGAACGCGCGGCGTCCGCCGCGGACGACGAACGCACGGCGCTGTAGGGGCGGCTGGCGCGCCCCGATCGTCGTGTCCGCGCTCAGGATTCCTCCGCGCCTGCCGCCCGACGTGCATGACGCGCACCGTTGCCTTTGAGGCGTTCAAAGGCAAGGGGGTGCTGTGTTCACGTCGGGCGGCAGGCGCGATGTCGCGCCGTTGTTTCGACGATCGTCGGAGCGCGCCAGCCGCCCCTACGGCGATTCGATTTGCGCGAACGCCCGCCGTCGAGGCGTTGAAAGCCGCCGCAGCGGCGGCGTTTATGAATTCCTAACGGC
>JAJFTU010000266.1 GCA_021372775.1 bacterium
CGCGCGCTCGAGGAGCGGCGGACGACCGGCTCGACGATCCTCGTGCCGTAGCGCCGCTCAGTCCGCGCGGCGCGGCGCGAGACGCCTCGCGCCGCTCAGTCCGCGCGGCGCGCGGCGCTGTTGCGGCGCGCGCGATGCGCGCCGCGCCGCCGGCCTTCCTTCCGCGGCGCGGGCTTCGCCTTGCGGTCGGCGGGCTTCGTCGCTTCGCCCGCCTTCTTGCCGACCTTCTTCGCTTCGGCGGCGACCTCCTTGCCGGTCTTCTTCGCCGCGGCGCCGACCGCCTTCCCGCCGCGCTTGGCGGCGTCCGCGACTTCCACGGCGCCTTCCTTGGCCGCGGCGCCGACTTCCTTGCCGACCTTCTCCGCGGCCTCGCCGACCTCCTTGCCCACCTTCTTCGCCGTCTCCCCGGCCTTCCGCGCGGCGCCCTTCGCCGCGGTCGCCGTCGTCTTGCCCGCTCCCTCCTTCGCGGGCGCCGCCGCGCCCTTGTCCTTCGCCGGCGGGGGCGTCGCGGGGGGCGTCGCGGGCGGCGCCGCGAGGGCGGCGACGGCGAGGGCGAGGAGCGCGGCGCACGCCGCGGCGGCGCGGCCGACGATCGTGCCGGCGCGCCCGCTCACGGCGCGACCTCGGCGACGCGCAGCGCCTTGGCGCGCTCCGCGACCTCCTGGAACAACTCGGTGCTCAGGTAGCGCTCGCCGCAGCTCGGAACGATCGCGACGATCCGCTTTCCGCGGCTCTCCGGCCGCCGGCCGATCCGGATCGCCGCCGCCAGCGCGGCGCCGCTGGAGATGCCGACGAGCAGCCCCTCCTCGCGCGCCGCGCGGCGCGCCATGTCGAACGCCTCGTCGGCGCCGACCGTCACGACCTCGTCGATCAGGGAACGGTCGAGCACGCTCGGCACGAAACCCGCGCCGATCCCTTGGATCTTGTGCGGCCCCGCCTGGCCCGTCGATAGGACGGGGGACTCGCTCGGCTCGACCGCCGCGATCCGCAGATGCGGGAGCCGCTCCTTGAGCAGCTTGCCGCAGCCGGTGAGCGTCCCGCCGGTGCCGACGCCGGCGACGAAGACGTCGAGCCGCCCCCCCGCGTCCCGCCAAATCTCCTCCGCGGTCGTGCGGCGATGCGCGGCGGGGTTGACCGGGTTGTCGAACTGCCGCGGCATGAACCAGCCTTCGTTCTCCCGCAGCAGCCGCTCCGCCTCGGCGATCGCCCCCTTCATCCCGTACTTCGCCGGGGTGAGCACGACCTCCGCGCCGAGTGCCATCAGCAGCGCGCGCCGCTCGACGCTCATCGACTCCGGCATGACGAGGACGCAGCGCAGGCCGCGCGCCGCGGCGACGAAGGCGAGGCCGATCCCGGTGTTTCCCGACGTCGGCTCGACGATCACGCCGCCCGGACGGAGGAGTCCGCGCCGCTCGGCGTCGTCGATCATCGCGAGGCCGATCCGGTCCTTCACCGAACTGAGCGGGTTGAAGTACTCCAGCTTGGCGAGGATCTCCGCCCCGCACCCCGCGGCGAGCCGGTTGATCCGGACGAGCGGGGTGTTCCCGATCGTCGCCGTGATGTCGGCGTAGATCCGTTCCTCCATGGCGGCCTCCTGCAACGTGGAACTGGAATTCCAGTATGCGGCGGAGCGCCTCCCGCGGCAGCAACAATCGCGTCGCCCGCGGCGGGAGTCGCCTCCGGGGCGCGAACTGACTGGCCGCGGGGCGCGGTGTACCATCTCTGGGCGCGAGGAAAGCAGCCGCGTCCCCGGCGGGGGCCGGGGATCAGCCGGCGGACGCATTCGCGCCCGAGACCACCCACTCAGGAGAAGCCCATGGCCAACCTGCCCCGTGTCACCGACGACTCTTTCGACCGCGAAGTTCTGCAGTCCAACGTCCCTGTGCTCGTCGACTTTTCCGCGACGTGGTGCGGTCCCTGCAAGGCGCTGGCGCCGACGCTGGAGGATCTGTCGAAGGAGTACGGCGGGAAGGTCAAGATCGTCAACGTGGACATCGACGAGTCGCGCAACGCGGCGCAGCGGTTCCGCATCATGTCGGTGCCGACGATGATCCTCTTCCAGGAAGGGCAGGTGACGAAGCAGGTCGTCGGCAACCGGCCGAAGAGCGAGCTCGCGTCGATCCTGACCGAGGCGAT
>JAJFTU010000267.1 GCA_021372775.1 bacterium
CAGGATCTCCTCGACCGACACTTCGTCGCGCGGCCCCGGCCCGTCCTTGAACAGCCGCCCGCACCCTTGGTCCACGACGAGCGGCCGGCCCGCGCGCCGCGCCAGCGCGGAGAGCTCCGCGACGCCGACCTCGGCGGTGAAGCCGACGACGCGATAGTTGCTCGGCCAGACCTTGAGGATCGTCGCCGTCGCCGAGACGATCGCCCGCTCGTAGTCGGCGAGGTGCGTGCGGTTGGTCGTCCCGACCTCGCAGAGCCGGGCCCCCGAGCGTTCGAGGATCTCCGGCACGCGGAACGAACCGCCGATCTCCACCAGCTCGCCGCGGGAGACCACGACCTCTCGTCCGAGCGCCAGCGTGTTCAGCGCGAGGAGCAGCGCCGCGGCGTTGTTGTTGACGACGAGCGCGGCGCGCCGCGGAAAGACGAGCGTCAGCAGGTCGTCCACGTGGGCGTGGCGGCTGCCGCGCATCCCGCGGTCGAGGTCGAACTCGAGGTCCGAGTAGCCGCGCGCCGCGGCGGCGACGGCGAGGAGCGCGTCGTCTCCCAGCGGGGAGCGCCCGAGGTTGGTGTGCACGACGACGCCGGCGGCGTTGACGACGCGGCGCGGGCGAGGCCGCTCGAGCGCGGCGAGCCCCGCGGCGACCGCGGCCGCGAGGTCGTCCTCCGCCGGCGGCTCGGCGCCCCGCGCGAGCGAGCCGCGGGCCCGCTCGAGTTCGGCGCGCACGACCGCGACCACGGCGCGGCGGGACCACCCGCGCGCCGCGGCGACGACGGCGGGATGCCCGAGCAGCCGTTCCACGGCCGGCAACGAACGGCGACGATCCGACTCGGACAATGGCTTCTCCTCTCGCTTCGGGTACATTGTCGCAGAGCGGGGGCTGGCGGGGCGCCCCCCGCGGAACCTACTCTTGCGGGGGATACCTCACCTTGGCCGACACCCTGTTCACCCCCACCGAGGTCACGGCGGACCTCCACCTGCTGGAGAAGACCCTTCACCAGTTGGGGGTGGACTATGAACTTTTCTTCGCCGCCCGCGCGGACGGCAAGCTGAACATCCCCGCGCCGTTCCGGCGGCTGGCCGAGGTCGAGGCGATCATCCGCCACTACCTCAAGAACCCGCCGCACCGCACGGCCGAGCGGTTCCGCTTCAACACGCTCGTCCACCGCTTCCACACCAGCATGGAGCGCTGGAGCCGCCGCCTGCGGCAGGTCGAGGAACGCGGCGGGCGGGTCGCCGCGCGGCGCCGGCGCGAAGCGGCGGAAGAGGTCGATCCGAACAAGCCGCAGGTGCTGGCCCAGGTGCGGGCGGTCGGCGGCGCGGCGACCGGCGGGCAGGTGCGCGACCTCTTCGTCGCCTTCCGCACGGCCCGCAAGGCGCGCGGCCTCGCCGTGCACGAGCTCGAGTACGCCCACTTCGCCGAGCAGCTTTCCCGGCAGCTCGACGTCGCGCGCGAGCGCGGCCCGGGGCGCGACGTGGAGTTGCAGGTGAGCGAGGTCGGTGGCAAGGTGCGGATCGCGGTCCGTCTCGCGGCGGCGGCGCAGGCGCCGACGCCGGTCGAGGCCAAGAGCTGACCGTCCCGGAGGCGTCGTGCGCCGCGTCCGCTCCCTCGTCGCGCTGGTTTCCGTTCTGCTGACCATCCCCGCCCTCGCGGCGAAGGACAAGCCGGTCTTCGCGCTCGAGAGCGACGTGATCGCCGCGCGTCCGGAAGTCGCCGCGGCGCTGAAGGCCGCCTCGGCCGCCCCCGAGGAAGCCGCCCCGTGGCGCGCCCTTGGGCGGGCCCTCGCCGCGCAGGGCGCCTACGACGACGCCGCGCGCGCCTTCCGCCGCGCCGCGAAGGCCGCGCCGAAGATCGCCGGCGTCTGGGCCGACCTCGGGGCGACGTACGTGCGGGCCGGCGACCCGCGGAGCGCGCTTCAGCCTCTGCGCCGCGCGGTGAAGCTCGAGCCGTACCTCGCGGTCGCGCACTATTCGCTGGGGCTCGCCCATCAGGCGCTCGGCCGCTACGACGACGCGCTCGACGAGTTCGAGATCGCGGTGACGATCGACCCGACGCTCGGCGACGCGAGGACGAACCCCGACGTCGTCGG
>JAJFTU010000268.1 GCA_021372775.1 bacterium
CGCGCCGCGAACGAGACGTCGTGGATCGTGACGACCGCGGGAAGACGCGAGGCGAGCGGGATCGAGTAGAACGGGCAGAAGAGCAGGTCCAGGTCGCGGCGCCGCGCGAGGTGCGCGGCCAGCGCGACCTGCCGCCAAACGGGATCGCCGCCCGGCAGCCGGCCGCCGAGCGCGCGCACGCGGTCGGGACGTCCCGGAAGCCTCCCCTCGGCGAACGCGCTTTCCGCGCATTGGCCGTTCGGGTCGTCGGCCGGGTCGCGCCGCGGCGACGCCTCCGCGCGGAACCCCGTCGCCGCCCCGTCCGGCTCTTCGCCGCAAGCGCCGCGCGGCGACGTCGCCGACGGCGTCGCCGCGTCTCGCTCTTCGCCGCAAGCGCCGCGCGAGGCGCGGTCCACGAACAGCTCCAGCGAGTCCCCTTCCCGCTTCAGCGCGGGCCACTCGCCGAGAATCCCCGCGAGGTAACGCGCCACGCCGGCGGGGCGATGCACGAGGACGCGCGCGTCGCAGCCGAGCCTCACGACGCCGCCTCTCGGTAGATCGCGAGAATGGTCCGCGCGACCGCGCGCTGGTCGAAACGCCGCGCCGCGAGACGCCGTGCGTCGCCGTCGGGCGAATCGGCGCCGCCCGCGCGCAGCGCCTCGTCGAGCGCCGCGGCGAGCGCGGCGGGCGAACCGTCCGCAGCCAACGCTCCGCACGTTCCCGCCGCCTCGCGCGACGCCGCGGCCGGACCGACAGCGACCGGCACTCCGGCCGCGAGCGCTTCGGCGACCGGCATCCCGAACCCTTCCTCGCGGGACGAGACGACGACCGCCGCCGCGCCGGCCACGGCCGCGCGGTGCGCCTCGTCGTCGAGCGCGCCGACGAACGCGGCGCGCCCCTCGAGCCCGAGCGCCGCGGCCGCGCGCCGCGCCCGCTCCTTCCCCGCGCCGTCGGGGCCGGTCAACGCGAGACGCAGCGCCGGCCGACGGGCGGCGAGTTCCGCGAACGCCGGCAGCAGCAAATCGTCAACGCCCTTGAGCGGATCGAACCCGCCGAGGTGCAGCAGATACGGGCCGTCGATCCCTTCGAGGCCGCGGCGCGCCGGCGCCGCGAAGGAGGCGACGTCGATCGGCGGCGGCGCGACGCGCAGCCGCGACGCGTCCACGCCGAACGTCCGCGCGACGAGGTCCGCCGTGAAGCCGCTGACGCAGACGACGCGCGTCGCCCGCGCCGAGCGGGCCAGCGACCAGCGGAAGACGAGCCGTTGCGCGGGCGTGAACGACGTCGGGTGACGCAGCGGAATCAGGTCGTGGATCGTCGCGACCCAAGGCAGCGCCCGCGGCGTGCGCGGCGGCGCGAGGAACGTTGCGTGCCAAACGTCGGCGCCCCGCAGCCACCGCGGCCCGAGGAGAACGCCCCACAGCGAGCGCGGGCCGCGCATCGCGCGCACCGCGCGCACGGCGACGCCGTTCGGCGCCCGCGGCGACGAATCGACAGCGGTCGCCGCGGCGTCCACCAGCAGCGAGATTTCGAGGTCCGGCTCGCCGAGCGCCGCGAGCCCTTCGACGAGGCCGCGGACGTAGCGGCCGACGCCTCTCCGCCCCGTGGCCCCGGCGAGCGGACGCCCGTCCAACAGTGCGCGCATCACGGCGGCGATTGTAGCAGCCACGCGCCGGTCCCTTCGCCGTACCTTGCGCTCAACGGGGGGTTGGCGTCCGCGGCCGCACCCGCGACGGAGGGGCTGGATGAGGGGACGGGGACCCCGCAGAGCCGAGCGCCGATCTTCCAAGGTCGGGAGGGGTCCGCTCCGAGT
>JAJFTU010000269.1 GCA_021372775.1 bacterium
GGCGCGACGCCGAGCCGCTCGTACAGTTCGTTGGCCATGCCTTTCCCCCCCGTTCCGTCAGTTGTCCAGCGAGAAGAGCTTGTCCACGAGGGCGGACGACGCGTCGTCGATCGCCTCCACGTCCTGCTCCGCCAGCGCGCCCTTGAGCCGAAGGAGGAGCGTCGTCAGCTCCGCGCGCGGCTGCGGCGCGAGGCCGGGGAGCATCCGCTCCGCCTTGGCGATGACCGAGGCGTGCTCCTTGGCCTTCGGGCTCTTCTTCCAAAGCTCGTCCACCTGCCGCTTGGCCTGCGCGAGCTCCGACTCGCCCATTCGCGCCGGCGAGCTCTTGTACTGGACCGCGACCTGCTGCCGCGTCGCCGGGATCGTCGCGGTCAGGTTGACGATGCCGTTGGCGTCGTAGCTGAAGTCGAGGCGCAGCTCGTGCGGCCCGCCGACGATCGCCGGCGGGATGTCGGTGATCTCCCCCGCGATGCCGGTGAAGATCGCCTGTTCGGGGAGCTGCGCGCGCCCGGTCGGATCCTGGAAGAGGCTGATCTCGACCGCCTCTTGGTCCTCGCTGATCAGCGAGTACTCGCGCTGCACGGAGTACGGAATCGTCTGGTTCGGGGCGATCAGCTCGTCGTAGACCAGCATCGGCTGACCGCCCACGCGCTGGAGGACCGGGACGCCGAGGCCGAACGGCGAGACGTCGGTGAGGATCAGCGCCTTCTCGTCGGCGAGCAGACCCGTCGCGATCGCCGCGCTGATCGAGGCGCCCATCCCGACCGCGAGGTCGGGCGAGACGTCGGTCCGCGGCTCGCGGCCGAAGAACTCGGCGACCATCGTCCGCACGCACGGGATGTACGTCGTGCCGCCGACCAGCAGCACGCGCGAGACCGACTCCGGCGCGATCGCCTTCGTCTTGAGCGTGGCGTCGAGCGCCGCGCGGGCCCGCGCGACGAGCGGCGCGACCGCCCGCTCGAACTCGGCGCGCGTCACCTCGACCTCGAGGTCGATCAGTTCGCCGTCCGACGAGGCGAAGTTGGGGATCGAGACGACGTGCGACGCCGAACAGGAGAGGGCGATCTTGGCCCGCTCGGCGTCGTTCTTGAGCCGCCGCCGAACCTGGTCGCCCGGCGCGACCCCCGGACGCTCGGCGCGGAACTTGGCCAGGATCAGCTCCACCAGCGCCGCGTCGAAGTCGGCGCCGCCGAGCTTCGAGTCCCCCTGGCTGCAGCGGGCGTCCATCACCCCTTCCATCATCTCGAGCACGGTGACGTCGAGCGTTCCGCCGCCGAAGTCGAAGACGGCCAGCGTCTCCTCCGCCTCGAGATGGCGCACGCCGAAGGCGAGCGCGGCGGCGGTCGGCTCGTTGATCAGCCGCAGGATCTCCAGGCCGGCGAGCTTCCCCGCGTCGAGCGTCGCCTGGCGCGCCGAATCGGGGAAGTTCGCGGGGACGGACAGCACGACGTCGCGCACCGTCCGCCCCAGCGCGACCTCGGCGTTGTCCTTGAGCTGCCGCAGCAGCAGCGCCGCGATCTCCTCGGGACGGTGCTCGACGCCGGCGAGGATCACGCGTCCGCCGTCGCCCATGATCCGCTTGAACTCGCGCGCGCCGCGTCCCGGCGCGTCCACGATGTTGCGCGCCGCCTCGCCGACGACCAGCTCGCCGCGCGGCGTGACGGCGACGAGCGACGGGACGATCGCGCTCTTCGCGGGCGACGACGGATCGACGATCGGAACCGGCTGCCCGTCGCGGAAGACGCAGATTTCGGAAGTGGATGTGCCGAGGTCGATTCCCACGGCGAAGCGTTCGTCGTTCATCGTTGGCTCTCCTTGATCGAGGCGCCGGGCAGGCGCAGGCGGGTTCCCGGAGGAAGTCCGGCGGGCAGGCCGGGGTTGGCGGCGGCGACGAGGCCGTGCAGCGAGCCGTCGCCGTAGGCGTCGCGGGCGATCGACCAGAGCGACTCGCCGGGACGCACGACGTGAACCGTCCAGCCGTCGCGGCCGCGCGCGATCGGCCGCGCGTCGGCGTTCGCCGGCGCGATCGGCGCGTCCGCGATCGCGGCGGCCGGCGTCCGTTCCGCGGACGAGGCCGCGGGCGCGACGCGCGCGGGACGCGCGGCGAACCAAGCCGCCGCCGCGGCCAGCACGGCGATCGCCGCCCAGCGCGGATCGCGCCATGCGGCGCCCGAGGCGAAGCGGCGCGCGGCGGATCGTTCGGCGGCCGCCGCTTCGTTCCCGACGTCCTGCGCCGCGCCGTTTTGCGCGGCGTTCCCCGCGTCGTTTCCC
Source organism: bacterium (assembly GCA_021372775.1). Classification (NCBI taxonomy): domain Bacteria; species bacterium. The sequence continues at coordinate 2,272 of JAJFTU010000269.1, forward strand.
GCGACGTCCGGGGTTTCGCCGCCGCGCTCCTCGAGCGGCGCCGCGCCGACGTCCGCGAGCAGCACCTCCGCCGGGGCGACGATCTCGTCGCCGACGCGGTAGCCCCACGCGGCGCAGCGCGCGACCACGCCGTCCGGCAGCCCCGGCGCGGCGGCCGCGCCGATCGCGCGGTGCGCGCGCTCGTCGAACGGACTCCCCGCTTCGGGCGCGATCAGGTCGAGGCCGATCGGCGCCACGAGGCGGCGGAAGTCGGCCAGCGTCTTCTCGATCGCGCGCCGGTACTTCGCGTCGAGCCCCGGCGCCCCGAGGCCGTTCTCGAGCGCCTTGAAGAAGGCGATCGCCCGCTCGCGCCAGAGGACGTCCCGCTTGGCGAGGGCGGCCCCCTCGAGCCGCAGCCGCGCCGCCTCCGCTTCGAGCTCCGCGCGCCGCTCGTCGGCGGTCCCCTCGAGGCGCGCCAGCAGCCGCTCCTCGAGCGCCTCCAGCGCCGCGCGGGTCCTGAACTGCTCCCGTTTCAACAGCTCCAGTTCGGCGGCGAGCCTCGCGGGCGCGCCGTCGATGGTCGGTTCGACGGACGACATGCCGGTCCCCTTTCGCGAAGGGGACGCCGACGGCCGTCCTTGCTGACGCCCCGGGGGCGGCGCTCCCCCGCCGGGGGGGGATGTGAGCCGGGGCCGGGGAGCGGGTAACATGGCGCGCCCGCATCCGTTTTGACGGCGGGTCAAGGGGACTCAGAAGATGAGCGAAGAGAAGTCGGTCGAGACCACCGCGTGCCGCGGCCTGTTCGTGGGCGAGTTGCAGGACGAGTCGTTCTACCCGTTCCCGACGCAAGGGGACGAGGAGAAGGAGCAGGCCGACCTGACCTGCGAGGCTTTCCGCGACTGGGCCAAGGACAATCTCGACGCGACCGCGATCGACCGCGAGCAGGAGATTCCGGCCGAAGTCCGCGCCGCCCTCGCCGAGATGGGAATCCTCGGGATGACGATCCCCGAGGAGTACGGCGGCTACGGGTTCGGCGCGACCTCCTACTGCCGCGTGATGGAAGAGGTCACGCGCGCCGACGCCTCCCTCTCGGTCTTCGTGGGGGCGCACCTCTCGATCGGCTCCAAGCCGCTCGTCCTCTTCGGCTCCGAGGAGCTGAAGAAGAAGTACCTGCCGGACATCGCCGCCGGGACGAAGCTCTGCGCCTTCGCCCTCACCGAGCCGGGCGCCGGTTCGGACGCCGGCTCGCTGCGCACGCGCGCGGTGTGGGATCCGGAGAAGCAGGCGTTCCGGCTCAACGGCAACAAGATCTGGATCACCAACGGCGGCTACGCCGACGTCTTCACCGTCTTCGCCCGCGCCGAGGGCGGCCCCGTCGGCGACGCGAAGGGCGTGACCGGCTTCGTCGTCGAGCGCGGCCAGGCCGGGTTCACCAACGGCCCCTCGGAGCACAAGCTGGGCATCCGCGGCAGCTCGACGACCGAGCTCGCCTTCGACGACGTGCTCGTTCCGGCCGACCGGATCGTCGGCACCCCCGGGGACGGCTTCGGCATGGCCACGCGGACCCTCGAGACCGGCCGCCTCTCGCTCGGCGCCGGCTGCACCGGCGCGGCGAAGGAGCTGATCCGCCTCGCCTCGCGCCACGCGCAGGAGCGGGTGCAGTTCCGCAAGCCGATCCTCGAGTTCGGCATGATCCGCGAGAAGCTCGGCCGGATGACCTCCGACACCTACGGCGCGGAGTCGATGGTCTACCTGACCGCCGGCCTCGTGGACCGCGGCGGGATCGACCTGTCGGTCGAGGCGGGCTACTGCAAGGTCTTCGGCAGCGAGCACCTCTGGCGCGCGGTCAACGACGCGGTGCAGACCGTCGGCGGCATCGGCTACATGGTCGAGTACCCGTACGAGCGGCACCTGCGCGACGCGCGGATCAACCTGATCTTCGAAGGGACCAACGAGATCCTGCGCCTCGCCTCCACGCTCGACGGGCTGAAGGAGCCGGGACGCCGGGCGACGGAAGAGATGCGCGCGGCGAAGGCCGCGCTCGGCGCGCAGGTCATGGAGCGCGCGGAGGGAGGCGAGGGGATCGTCCCGGTTCCCGCGCCGCGCTGGATCGCCGAACCGCTCGCCGCGCAGGGGGAGGCGTTCGCCGCGTCGCTCGCGCTCTTCGCCGCGACGGTGCGCCGCGTGATGAAGAAGTACCGCCGCGCGATCCTCGGCCAGGAGTACACGCTGCGCCGCATCGCCGACGCCGCGATGCGGGTCTACGCGATGGCGGCGACGCTCTCGCGCGCGACGATGCGCGTCGAGGCCCGCGGCGCCGAAGGCGCGCGCCGCGACATCATCCTCGCCAGCCGCTTCGTGGACGACTCGGCGGCGCAGGTGCGGCGCGAGCTCGAGGACATCGACGCGCTGCGCGACCGCCTCGACGACGAGATCGCCGAGATCCTGCGGGACGAAGGGCGCTACTTCGCGCCGCTGCACTGACCCGCCGGGGCGAAATCGGCCGCCCTCGTTTTCGCGGCCGTTCGCGGGGATTCCGGACCATTCAACGACAGGGGCCGCCTTCGGGCGGCCCTTTTTCGTCGCGCTGCGCGCGGCGCGACTCGCCGTATGTTTCCGCCCCGGCGGAGACGGACACGCCGCCGCGCGAGAGGCGCCGATGGATCTGCTGCAAGGGAAGGCCGGCCTGATCTTCGGGGTGGCCAACGAGCGGTCGTACGCCTGGCACATCGCCAAGGCCCTTCACGACAACGGCGCGCAGTGCGCCTTCGCCTCGCTCCCCGGCGAGAAGAACGAGGCGCGGGCGCGCTTCGCCATCGAGGCGCTCGGCCTGCCCGACCCGTGGCTGCGCCCCTGCGACGTGTCGCGGGACGAGGACCTGGACCGGGTCTTCGCCGACTACGCCCGCGACCATCGCCGCCTCGACTTCCTCGTCCATTCCGTGGCCTTCGCGGACCGCGAGTGGCTGGCGCCCGGGCGGTTCGTCGGCACGCCGCGCGACGTCTTCCACGGCGCGCTCGACGTCTCCGCCTACTCGCTCGTCGCGATGGCGCGGCGCGCCGCGGAGCAGATGTCGGCGAACGGCGGCGGCTCGATCTTCGCCCTCACCTACTACGGCGCGGAGAAGGTCGTTCCCGGCTACAACGTGATGGGGGTCGCCAAGGCGGCGCTGGAGTGCTCGGTGCGCTACCTCGCCCACGATCTCGGGCCGCGCGGGATCAGGGTCAACGCGATTTCGGGCGGGCCGCTCAAGACGCTGGCCGCGGCGGGAATCGGCGGCTTCAAGGAGATCCTCGCCCGCAACGAACGCCGCGCGCCGCTCGGCCGCGCGGTCGAGGGGGGCGACGTCGGCGGCGCCGCGGTCTTCCTGGCCGGCGATCTGTCGCGCGGCGTGACCGCGGAGACGCTCTACGTGGACTGCGGCGCGAACGCGCTGGGGGTCTAGCGTCGCGGACCGGCGGAAGGGACGCGTTCCGGCGCGGGGCCGCCGCGCGTTCCGCAGAAGGGGGTTTGCGCGTACTTTCTCGATGGACGCTCGGAGCGGACGATGCATCAACTGACGGTCAAGGGGCGGCCCGACGAAGGCTATCTGCTGCTCGTCGACTTTCTCGACGCGGATGCGGCGGCGGGCTGGTTCCCCATCGGCGACGCGGTCATGGGGGGCGCGTCGAAGTGCGAACTCGTTCCCGGTCCCGCCGGCGCCACGTTGTTCCGCGGCTTCGTTTCGCTCGCCAACCACGGCGGCTACGCCTCGGTGCGCAGCCCCGCGTTCGCGTTCGACCTGGCCGGCTTCGAGGGGGTCGCGCTGCGCGTGCGCGGCGACGGCAAGCGGTACAAGCTCAACCTCAAGGTCGCGGCGGAGTTCGACGCCCTGCAGTACCAGGCGGCGTTCGAGACGCCCAACAACGCGTGGATCACGGTGAAGCTGCCGTTCGCGGCGTTCGTTCCCGTCTATCACGGGAAGCTCGTGCCGGACGCGCCGCCGCTCGACCGCTCGGCGATCCGCTCCTTCGGCTTCGTCATCGCCGACCGGCAGTGGGGCTTCTTCCAGCTGGAGCTCGCGTCGATCTCCGTCTACCGCTGAGGGCCCGCGCGACGGGGCGCGGCGCGGCGCGTCACCGCGGCCGGCGCCAGCGCGTCCGCGCGAGCGCGAGCTCGACGCCGTCCTCGGCGCGGACGAGTCGGTGCAGGCCGATCGTCTCCGCGCCGTCCTCGTCCTCGCGCAGCTCGAGCTCGCCGCGCAGGCGGTCCCCCAAGTGGGCCTCGGCGCGGAAGTCGACGCCGAACTCCGCCAGCTCGCGCGACGCGCGCAGGTCGGGCGGGATGCAGTCGAGCGCCCAGCCGACGTAGCAGGCGTTGTTCGCGTGGCGGTTCACGTCGATGTCGTCGTACCGCACGGCGAACTCGCCCGCCTCCGCGCCGTCCCGCGGGCGACCGAGCGGGTCGAGCGCGCCGTCGAGCGCGCGCGGCCTGTCCGGCTTTTCAGTGGCCCGGACGCTGGCCGGCAGACGAACCGGCCGGCGGGTCGCGACGTCGAGCACCATCCACAGACTCGTCGCCTCGCCGATCCGCCGGCCCGCGCCGTCCTCGAGCAGGAAGTCGCGCGTCGCGACGAGCCCGCTTCCGCTCGACGGCCAGGTCTCGATCGCCAGCGTCTCCTTCCACGTCGGCCACGCGTCGATCGAGACGCGCAGCCGCGCGAGGACCCACGTGAGGCCCTGCTGCATCAGGTCTTCGATCGCGAAGCCGAGCTTCACGGCGCCGTTGCCGGCGGTCTCGGAGAGCAGGCGCGCCAGCGCGGCGCCGGACAAACGGCCCGACGGCTCGACTTCGGCGGCGCGGACGACGTAGCTGTCGCGGACGACGGAAGGGTGATCGATCACGTTCGGCTCCGGGCGCGCGCTCTCCTCAGCGCGCCGCTCCGGGCGCCGCGGGCCGGTTGACGACCAGCGCGACGTCCATCTTGGAAAGGTCGCGGCGCTCCAGGATCGTGAGCCGCGACAGCAGTTTGGGCGGCAGCGCGCGCCGCGCGTCCCGCCAGCTGACCACCGCGAACGCCTCCTCGGCGCGCCCGAGGTGGGCGGCGAGCGCCTGCGCGTCGTCGGTCTCCTTGGTGTAGAAGCCGCGCCCGTAGTACGAGAGCGCCTCCGGCACGTTGCTCAGGTCGAACGCGAGGACCTCGCCGCCCGCGGCGCGGTACTTCTCCGTTTCGGCGCGCGCGGCGACGGCGAAGGAGCGGGCCGACTTGACGGCGTCGAGCGGCGGATAGAGCAGCGAGACGGCGACGACGAAGACGGCGGAGACGCCGCCGGCGACCGCCCAGAAGGCGGCGCGGGGACGGGCGCGCAGCGCGGCGACGAGCGCGCAGACGCCGGTCGCGGCCGCGGCGAGGCCGACGGCCAGGGCGGGGAAGAAGAGCGCCTCGGCCTGCTTGCGCGCGACGAGCGGCGCGGCGATGCCGGCGAGCAGGAAGAACGCCCCGGCGATTCCGCAACCCCACGTCGCCCAGCGCGGCGAGACGGCCTCCGCCCCTTCGCCTTCGTCCCAGCCGGCGGCGTGCGCGGCGAGGCGCGCGACGAGCAGCGCCAGCGCGGGGTAGGCGGGAAGGACGTAGAGGTCGCGGCGCTCGCCGGAAAGGGTGAAGAAGAGGACGACGAAGAGCGGCCAGAGCAGCAGCAGCCGGTCGAGCTTCGCCGCGCGCCGCCGCCAGGCCAGCAGCACGGCGCCCGGCAGCAGCGGCGTCCACGGCATGAACTGCGCGGCGATCGCCCCGACGTAGTACCACGGCGGGTTCTTGTGGTGCATGCCGTGCAGCGCGCGGTCGAAGAAGTGCGTCTTCAGCGCGCCGAACAGCGAATACTCGCCGCCCCACAGCTCGGCCGGCAGCGCCCAGAGCGCGATCACCGCGAGGCAGAGGAGCGGGCCGGTGAACGGCGCGAAGCGGCGCCACGACTTGAGGTCGCGGTCGAAGGCGAGGACGACCAGCGCCGCGCCGAGCGGCAGCAGGAACCCGACCGGTCCCTTGGCGATCGTCGCCAGGCCGCCGGCGATCCAGAAGATCCAGCCCGCGCGGCGCCCGTCGAGGTCCCCCGCGCGCCAGGCCTCGAAGGCGGAGATCGCGGCGAGGACGAGGAAGCAGAGGAGCGAGTCGATCTGCGCCGAGCGCGCCTTGTCCCACAGCAGGTAGGACGTGGCCATCACGATCCCGGCGACGACGCCGGTCCGCTCGCCGCCGAGGCGCCGGCCGAGGCGCATCGTCAGCCAGACCGTTCCGAGCCCGGCGAGGATCGACGGCATCCGCGCCGTCAGCGAGGCGACGCCGCCGAACGGCGCGGAGCAGAGGGCGATCAGCCAGAAGAAGAGCGGCGGCTTGTCGGTGGTGACGACGCCGTTGACGTGCGGCACGAGCCACTGGCCGTCGGCGAGCATCTCGCGCGCCCCTTCGGCGAAGTACGGCTCGTCGGGCGCCCAGAGGTCGTAGCCCCACGCGTTCCAGGCGAAGACGACGAAGGCGAGGATGAGGACGAGCCGCCGGGCGCGCGTCATAGGCCCTTTCCGGCGCCGCTCTCCGCGGCGAGCGGAACGGGAGCTCCGTCGCCGAAGACGCGGTCGCACCACAGGTCGAGGGTCAGGAGGGTGAAGAGCGGCTTCTTGTGGTCGGCGCGCCGCTCGAGATGCTCGTCGAGCAGCGCGGCGACGGCCGCGGGATCGAAGAGGCCGCGCGCCTCGACCCGCTCCGGGGCGAAGCGCCGCTTCATGCGCGGCCCCAGGCCGGAGAGGAGCCAGCGCGAGAACGGGATCGTGAAGCCGCGCTTGCGCCGCCGCAGCACGTCGGGCGGCAGGCGTCGCGCTTCGGCGCGGCGCAGGATCCACTTCCCGGTCGTTCCGCGCAGCTTGAAGGCGCTCGGCAGCGCGGCGGCGTACTCGGCGAGCTCGTGGTCGAGGAACGGCGCGCGCGCCTCGAGCGAGGCGAGCATCGTCGCGCGGTCGACCTTGGTGAGCAGGTCGTCCTGCAGGTACATCGAGAAGTCGCTGAGCAGCAGCTCGGAGATCGCGTCGGGGAGCGGCCGGCCGCCGACGACGGCGCGCGCGCTGGAGAATGGATCGTCGCCGTCGAGCGCCGCGCGCAGCGCCGGGCCGAAGAGCGGCCGCTGGCGCTTGGGCGGCATGCTGCCGAACCAGGCGTGGTGGCGTTCGATCCGCCCGAGGTCGGCCCCTTGCTCGAAGCGGCCGAGGAGGTAGTCGAGGCCGTTGTTCCCCATCTTCACCGGCAGCAGCGCGTGCAGCGTCTTCAGCAGGCCGCGCCGCGCGCCGGCGGGGAGCTTGAGGTACCAGTCGGCGAGGCGGTCGCCGAGGTAGGTCGGATAGCCGGCGAACAGCTCGTCGCTCCCCTCGCCGGAGAGGACGACCTTGACCTTCCGCCGGGCGAAGAGGGCGAGGAGGTGCGTGGGGATGATCGAGGCGTCGCCGAGCGGCTCGTCGAACCCTTCGGCGATCCGCCGCAGGCCGTCGTCGAGCTCCGGCTCGTCGAGGATCAGCGCGTTGAAGTCGGCCTTGTAGAAGCGCGCCGTTTCGGCGGCGAAGCGGCTCTCGTCGAACGCCGGGTCGCGGTGCCCGAGGCAGAAGACCGGCACGCCGGGGCCGTTCTGTTCGGAGAGATGGGCCAGCACGACGGTCGAATCGAGGCCGCCCGAGAGGAAGACGCCGACCGGAACGTCGCTCCGCTTGCGGCGCTGCACGGCCTGCGCGATGAGGCGGTCGAGCTCTTCCGCGGCGCGCCGCGGATCGGACGGGCTCGGGCCGCCGAAGCGCTCGGCGAGGCTCCAGTACCGTTCGACGCGGAACGAGCCGTTCTCCCAGACGAGGAGATGCCCCGCGGGGAGCTTGCGCACGCCGGCCAGCGGCGTGAGCGGCGCGGGGAAATAGTCGTGGAGCAGGAAGCGGGAGAGGGCCTGCGGATCGACCGCGCGCGGCAGCTCGGGCACGGCGAGCAGCGCGCGCAGCTCGGAGGCGAAGGCGAGCCGGCCGTCCGGCAGCGGCGCGTAGAAGAGCGGCTTCTCGCCGGCGCGGTCGCGCGCGAGGAGGAGACGGCCGCGCGGCGCGTCCCAGACGGCGAAGGCGAACATCCCGTCGAGCCGCTCCGGCAGCGACGTCCCGACCTCTTCGTAGAGATGGGGGATCGCCTCGGTGTCCACGCCGTCGGTCGCGAAGCGGTGGCCGCGCTCGGCGAGGCCGCGGCGCAGCTCGTCGCCGTTGTAGATCTCGCCGTTGCAGACCGACCAGACCTGGCCGTCCTCGGTCGAATAGGGAGGCGGCACGGCGCCGACGTCCACGATGGCGAGGCGCCGGAAGCCGAGGTCGGCCCCGCGGCAGGAGGCGTCGCCGACGCCGTCCGGACCGCGGTGCACGAGCGTCGCGGACATGGCGCGCACGGTCGCCGCGCGCCGTTCGTCTCGTTCAGGACCGCCGACTATTCCGCAGATGCCGCACACGCGCCGGAAGACTCCCTTTGAAGCCGGAAGCATACCCTATGCGCCGTCGTTCGCCTCGTCGTCGCTCCGGGCGGGCGGGGCGACGCTTGAAACGCGCGGCCGCGGCGCCTCGCGTCGGCCGGGACGGCCTGCGCGCCGGCGATGCAGTCTCCCGCGAAGCGAGTCGCGCCGCGACGCGTCGCCGCCGACCGCGGCGAGGCGGCGCCGACGGCGGCGAGGCGGCGCCGCGCTGAAGCCGTTGGTGTATCGTCTTTGGCGCCATGAAGCGTTTGACGATGGTCGTCGCCGCGATGCTCCTGCTGCTCGTCGGCCTGCTGCTCTTCGCGACGGTGCAGCTCGTCAAGATGCGGCCGCGCGCCGACGGGGGACGCGCGTCGGCGCAGCCGCCGGCGGCGGAACAGCCCGCGCCCGGCGCCGAAACGGCGCGGGCCGCCGAAACCGCGCCGGCCGCGCCTGCGGCGGCGGCGCCCGCCGCGACGTCCGCCGCGCTGCCCGCGGCCGCGTCGGCGACGTTCCGCGAGGCGCGGCCCGACTCGCTCTTCCCGGCGCGCGTCCTCTACGCCGGCGGCGACGGCGTCTGGCTCGAAGCGTCGGCCGCCGGACGCGCCGCGCTCCTCTTCACCGCCGACGACGGCGCCTCGTGGAGCGAGCTTGCGTTCGAGGCCCCGCCGCTCGGTCCGGCCGCGTCGACGCCTCGCTTCGCCACGGCGCGGGTCGCGCTGCTCTGCGCGGCGGGGGGGACGTGGCGCACGGAGGACGCCGGCCGCTCGTGGCGGCGCGTCCTGGAGCGGCAATGCTCGGACGCGGCGTTCCGCGGCGCCCGCGCCTTCGCGCTCGTCGCGGAGGGCGCCGCGGCGCGCGGCATGATCAGCGACGATCTCGGCCTCACCTGGCGCGCCTGTCCCGCGCCGGCGGCGCGGCCGCTCGCGCTCGACGGCGCGGTCTTCCTCGACGACGCCGCGCTCGTCGCCGCGTTCCGCGCGCCCGACGGCGCGGCGGGGATCGCGCGCAGCGAGGACGGCGGCTGCTCGTTCGCGCCGGTCCTGACCGCGCCGCGCGGCGTCTGGTTGGCGCCGCCCCGCTTCGCCGACGCGCGCCTCGGATGGACGTTCGACGCCGTCGCCGGCGCTCCGGCCTACGCGACGCGCGACGGCGGCCGCACGTGGGCGCGCCTGCCGCTGCCGGACGCGCGGATCCGCGCGCTGCGGCTGCAGAGCGACGAACGCGCCGCGCTGATCGACGAACAGGGGCGCGTCTTCCGCAGCGACAACGGCGGCCGGACGTGGCGGCGGTACGAGACGGCCGACGCCGCGGCGCTCTTTGCCCGCGAGCCGGAGTGGCTCGACTCGTGGCCCGAGGCGCGGGCCTACGCCTGGCAGCTCCGTCGCGCCGCCCCGTGACCGCGCGCCGCGCCCGTTGAAACCGGTGGGGGCGGCCGGTGCGCGCCGACGACCGTCGGAACAACGGCGCCGCCGTCGCGCCTGCCTCCCGACGTGAACCCCGCGCACCGTTGCCGTTGAACGTGTAGGGGAGGCTGGCGCGCTCCGACGACCGTCGGAACAACGGCGCCGCCGCCGCGCCTGCCTCCCGACGTGATCCCCGCGCAACGTTGCCTTTGAAACCGAACGGCAAGGTTTCGCGGGCATCACGTCGGGAGGCAGGCGCGGAGGGATCTGTCGCGGGGACACGGTAATCGGGGCGCGCCAGCCTCCCCTACGGCGATCGGTCCGTTGATCGGCGATCGGTCCGTTGATCGGCGATCGGCCCGTCGGCCCGCGATCGGTCCGTTGATCGGCGATCGGTCCGTCGGGCGGCGATCGGTCCGTCGGCCCGCGATCGGTCCGTCGTCCCGCGATCGGCCCGTCGGCGGCGATCGGCCCGTCGGCCGGTGATCGGCCCGTTGGCCGGTGATCGGCCCGTCGGTCGGCGATCGGTCCGTCGTCCCGCGATCGGCCCGTCGGCCGGTGATCGGCCCGTTGGCCGGTGATCGGTCGGTTGGTCGCGATCGGTCCGTTGATCGGCGATCGGCCCGTCGGCGGCGATCGGCCCGTCGGCGGCGATCGGCCCGTCGGCGGCGATCGGCCCGTCGGTCGGCGATCGGTCCGTCGTCCGGCGATCGGTCCGTCGGTCAGCGATCCGCCAGCCGGTCGGAGATCGGTTCGTCGGGCGAGGAACGCCGCCGGCGCCTGCGACGCGTGCCGTTCGACGGAAAAGGGGCGCCGCCCGGCGACGCGCCGCGCCCGCGCGGGGGAAAATCGCCCGTTCGCGCGGCCGGCCGCGGCGCTCGTCGGCGCCGCCCCCCGCGCCGAGATTTCGCGGGCCGCGAAAGGGTGGGAGGAAGCGCCATGGAACATCGGGACGAAACCGTGACGTCAGGATCCGGCGTGGACCGGAGGTCGTTCGTGAAGACGCTCGGCGTCTGCTCCGCGGCGGTCGGCGGCGCCGTGCTCGGCCGCCCCCTCTTCGCCCAGGCCGCGGCCGAGGCCAAGCCGGAGACGAACATCGACGACTTCCTCAAGACGCCGCGCGGCCCGCGGGCGCTCCCCGGCCCGTTCCCGGGCAAGGTCGTGCAGGTCGTCAACAACGCCTGCCTCAAGGACGGCAAGTTCGACGGCGCGGCGATCGACGCCTCGTTCCGCCGCGGCCTCAAGGAACTGACCGGCAAGGATCCCGCCGGCGCCTTCAAGCTGCTGATCGACAAGAAGGACGTCGTCGGGATCAAGGTCAACCCGGTCGGCCCGCTGATCAACACGCGGCTCGAGGTGGTGGACGCGATCATCCGCTGGCTCGAGGAAGGGGGCGTGCCGCGCAAGCGGATCGTCGTCTGGGACCGCTTCGACTACATGCTCAAGGACGCCGGCTTCACCGCCGCGCGGTTCCCCGGCGTGGCGATCGAAGGGCTGCAGACGATGGACGAAGAGGGGAACAAGTGGCGCGGCCCCGACGGCCATCACCTCTCGGAGAAGAGCTTCGACCAGGACGCCTACTACTTCGCCAAGGGAATCCTCGGCAAGGGCGTGGCCGGCTACAAGGACGACGAGTTCTACCTCAACCAGCACGTCTTCAACGGCGAGAAGTCGTTCTTCGGCAAGCTGGTGACGAAGAAGCTGACCCGGATCATCAACGTCCCGGTCTTCAAGAACACCGGCAACGGCGTGTCGATGGCCACGAAGAACCTCGGCTACGGCGCGATCTGCAACACCGGCCGGCTGCACAAGCCGCTCTTCTTCAACGTCTGCACGGAAGTGCTCGCCGCGCCGTGGATCCGCGAGAAGCTGGCGCTCAACGTGATGGACGGGCTGCGCGGGCAGTACGACGGCGGGCCGATGCCGAACGAGGCGTTCGTCTACCCGCTGCAGTCGCTCTATTTCGCCACCGATCCGTTCGCGATGGACATGATCGGCCACCAGCAGATGCTGGCGAAGCGGAAGGCGGAAGGGGTCAAGGTGAGCGAGGGGCCGCGCTACACCGACTACCTGCGGTACGCCGAGACGCTGAAGCTCGGCGTCGCCGACCCGGCGAAGATCGACTTCAAGCGGGTCGAACTGTGAGGAGCGCGGCCGTCGTCGCCGCGATCGCGGCCTGCGCGCTCGGCCTCCCCGCCTTCGCCGGCGGGGAGGCGCCGGGCGCGGCGGGCGACGCGGCGCCGGCGGCCGGCGCCGTCTCGCCGGTTTCGGACGACGCGGCGCTCGTCCCGCCGAACGGCGCGGCGGGCGCCTTCGTCCGCTCCGGGCCGACGGCGCTCTTCGTCGCCGACGACCTCTACGGGCACATCGACGGCGGCGCGGAGCTCTTCCTCGAGTTCGGCTTCGAGCGGGCGACGGTGCAGTCGTTCCGCGCGCAAGGGGTCGAGATCGTCTTCGAGGTCTACCGGATGAAGGACGCCGCGGCGGCGCTCGGCGTCTACCTGATGAAGTGCGGCCGCGAGACCCCCGATCCGTCGCTCGCCGCGCGGCACACGATCGGCGAGCAGCAGCTCCAGCTGCTCAAGGGAACGCGCTACGTGCTGGCGACGGCCGACGCGCCGGGCCCCGGCGTGCGCGAGGCGTTGCTCGCCTTCGGCCGC
>JAJFTU010000270.1 GCA_021372775.1 bacterium
GCGTGCGCCAGCGGGCCGGGGCCGCAGACGATCAGCCCGCGGCGGCCGGCCGCGCGGCGCGCGAGGGCCGCGGCGGCGTCGGGCGACGGACGACGCTCGGCGGGCATGCGGCGCGGCGCGGGACGCGACGCGATCGTCGCCGCCGCGGCGGCGAGCGACGCGTCCGCCTCGTTCCGCGCGGCCTGCGGTTCGAGCGGCTTGCGGAACGGCGCGTTCACGTGGACCGGGCCCGGTTCCGGATGGAGCGCGGCGTCGGCCGCGAGCGCCGCCGACGCGGCGAGCCCTTCGAGCGCGCGCGGCGCTTCGTCGGGGAGGCCCAAGTCGAGCGCGAGGCGGACGAAGCGGCCGAAGAGGTTCGTCTGGTCGATCGTCTGCGGCGCGGCGCGGCGCTGCAGTTCCGGCGGCCGGTCGGCCGTGACGGCGATCAGCGGCGCGCCGGCGAGGCTCGCCTCGACGATCGCGGGGAGGTAGTGCGCGGCGGCCGTGCCCGACGTGCAGACGAGCAACACCGGCGCCCCGGTCGCCTTGGCCGCGCCGAGCGCGAAGAAGGCCGCGGAGCGCTCGTCCACGACGACCGTCGTCTCGATCGCCGGCTCGCGCGCCGCGGCGAGGGCGAGCGGCGTCGAACGGGAGCCGGGACTGACGACGGCGCGGCGCACGCCGGCCGCGGCGAGGCGGCGCACGAAGAGGGAGGCCCACGGCGTGTTGAGGTCGCGCGGGCGCATCAGATCCCCAGGGCGTCGCCGATCGTCCGCTCCTTCGCCGCGATCTCCTCGAACTCGCGCGCGGCGTCGGAGGCGGCGACGATCCCCGCGCCGGCGTAGAACGACGCCTTGTCGCCGCGCACGATCGCGGAGCGGATCGCCGCGGCGAACTCGCCGTCGCCGTCGGCGCCGAGCCGGCCGAACGGCGCGGCGTACCAGCCGCGCGGCGCCGGCTCGCGGCGCCGCAGGAAGTCGAGCGCCGCGTCGCGCGGCGCGCCGCCCATCGCCGGCGTCGGATGGACCGCCTCGAGCAGGCGGGGCAGCGGCGTCGCCGCGAGGAGCTGGCCGTCGAGCGGCGTCGAAAGGTGGTGCACGTCGCGCAGCGTGCGCACCGACGGCGCGGGCTGCGCGGTGAGCGAGCGGCAGAACGGGGCGAGCGCGTCGTTGATCCCCTCTACGACGGCGCGGTGCTCGGCGAGGTCCTTCGCGTTCGCGGCGAGGAACGTCGCCGCCGCCGAGTCCGCCTCTCCCTCGGCGCGCGGCGCGGTGCCGGCGAGCGCCTCGCTGCGCACGGCGAGGCCGCGCTTGACGAGGAGCGTTTCGGGGGTCGCGCCGAAGAAGGTCGCCGCGCCGCGGCGCAGCGCGAAGAGATACGTTCCGCCCTGCGCGGCGCGCAGCCGGGCCAAGGCGGAGGCCGGGTCGAGCGGGCCGTCGAACTCGACGTCGGTGCGGCGGGCGACGACGACCTTCCGCAGACGGCCGGCCTCGATCTCGCGCCGCGCGTCCTCGACCAGCGCGGTCCACTCCTCCCGTTCCATCGTGCGCGCGGCGCGGCGTCGCGGCGGCGTCGCCGGCGGCTCGGGCGGCCGGCTCAGCGCGCGGTAGATCCGCTCGAACCGCTGGAGCCGCCCCGCGTCGTGCAGGAACTCCTCCTCGCCGTGCAGCGCCAGCGCCAGCGCGGCGCCCTGCTCGCCGACGATGTAGGTCCAGCGCGGCAGGACGAAGCAGCCGTCGCCGAACCCCTTCCACGTCGCGTCCGCGCCGCCGGGCTCGAAGGAGAAGCCGCCGAGCAGGCAGGGGACGAACGGCACGGCGTCGGGGTGCGCGACGACGGGAAGGCCGCTCCAGAGCGCGGCCGCCGCGGCGTCGAGCGCCGCGAAACGGCCCGGCCCGGAGAGGTCGAGCCGCAGCGCCTCGCCCATGCCGACGATCGCCGGGCCTTCCGGCGGACGCCAGAAGGCGGCCGTGGACGCGGGGTCGATCCGCAGCAGCGTTTCCGGGGGCGCGCTCGGCGCGGGGACGACGAAGACCGCCGCCCGCCGGCGGTCGCGCAGCCGGCCGATCTCGAAGCCGAGGAAGTGGGCCAGCTCGGTGAGCCGCAGCGGGATCTCGCCGCTCAGATAGGCGTCGGGATTCTGGGGAATCATCGCCGCGCCTCCGCGCGGCGCAGCACGAACAGGCAGCAAGCGCCGAAGGTCATCGGTCGCACCAGCTCCACGTCGAGGCCGCGGCTTTCCGCCAGCGCGGCGAACTCGGCGGGAGGCGGGAAGGCGGCGATCGACCGTTGCAGATAACGATACTCCCGCGCGCCGGAGAGGAGCGCGCCGAGCCAGGGCACCGCGCTCCGCACCCAGAAGCGGGCGGGCGCGGCGATCAGGCCGCGCGGCTCGTTGAGCTCGAGGACCGCCACCCGTCCGCCGGGGCGCACGACGCGGCGCATCTCCTCGAGGCCGCGTCCGCGGTCGGGGACGTTGCGGATGCCGAAGGCGATCATCGCCGCGTCGAACGACTCGTCGGCGAACGGCAGCGCCTGCGCGTCGCCGAGGCAGAGGCGCACGCGCGCGCCGTCCGGCGAGGCGGCGATCTTGGTCCGTCCCTCGGCGAGCATCTCCGGCGAGGGATCGACGCCGACGACGGCGGCGCCTTCGATCCGCCGCGCGGCGAGCAGCGCGAGGTCGGCCGTGCCGACGGCGACGTCGAGCACGCGCGCCCCCGGCGCGAGGCGCAGCGCGTCGATCGCGCGGCGGCGCCAGCGGCGGTCCACGCCGAAGGAGAGGACGCGGTTGAGCAGATCGTAGCGGCGCGCGATGCGGTCGAACATCGCGCCGCTCCCCCCGCGGGGCGGGGCGGGCGCGCCGCCGCTCACGCCGGCGCCCGGCCGGACGCCCGCGCCTCGCGGAGGAGTTCGGCGAACTCGTCCGGCGGCAGCGCCTGCGGGCCGTCGGAGAGGGCGCGTTCGGGCGCGGCGTGGACCTCGATCATCACCCCCGCGGCGCCGGCGGCGAGCGCGGCCTTGGCGAGGTGCGGGACGAGGTCGCGCCGCCCGAGGGCGTGCGAGGGATCGACGACGACCGGCAGGCGGTCGACGTGGGCGAGAAGGGCCACGGCGCCGAGGTCGAGCAGGTTGCGCGACGCGGGGTCGAAGCCGCGCACGCCGCGCTCGCAGAAGACGACCCCCGGCGCGCCGGCGACGAGGAGATGCTCCGCGGCGAGGCGCCATTCCTCGATCGTCGCCGCCATGCCGCGCTTGAGCAGCGCCGGCCGGCCGGTCGCGCCGACGGCGCGCAGCAGGGCGAAGTTCTGCATGTTGCGCGAGCCGACCTGGACCATGTCCACGCGCGCCGCGACCGCCTCGGCGTCCCGCTCCGAAAGCGCTTCGGAGACGGTGCGCAGGCCGTGCCGCCGCGCCGCGGCGGCGAGCCAGTCGAGCGCGGCGAGGCCGTGCCCCTGGAATTCGTGCGGGGAGGTGCGCGGCTTGAACGCGCCGCCGCGCAGCATCCGCGCCCCCGCGGCGGCCACGGCGGCGGCCGCGGCCTCGATCTGCTCTTCGGACTCGATGCAGCAAGGGCCGGCGATCCAGACCGGCGGCGCGCCGGGGCCGATCGAAAGGCCGCCGACGTCGATCCGCTCCGGCTGCGCGTCGAGGCGCGGGTGCGGGCTCGGCGGCGCGGCGACGGCGGCGACCCCCGGGAGGTCGGCGAGTTCGCCGGCGGCGACGGCGCGGGAATGGGCGCGGACTTCGAACGCGACCGGCCCGTCGGCCCCGTCGAGGCGCACGACCCACAGGCCGCGCGCCGCGAGGGCGCGCCGCACCGCCTCGGGGTCGGCGTCCGGCTTGAGGGTCAGGATCATCGCGTCTCCGCAGCGAGCAAGGAACATAACATCAAAGGCCACCGCGGGCAGTGGCCGTTCCGCGGGGACGGCGCCGTTCCCGCGCGGCCGCTCGGGCGGCGGTCCGGGCGGCGGAATGCGGGGCGTCCGGCGGCCGCGCGGCGGCGCGCGCGGCCCGCTCCCGCCGCCCGCGATCAAGGGCGTCGGAAGGCCGGGCGTCCGGCGCGCGCTACCGACCGGAACGGACTTCGGCGCGGAGGGCGGCCTGCGCCGCGAGCAGGCCGGAGAGGGCGCCCGCGGCGTACATGAACTCGGGGTCCGAGCGGAGGACGACGACGTCGTCCGGGCAATAGAGGTCGTCGAGCGTCAGGTTCGGCGCGAGGCGGCGGCCGATCGCGTAGGCCCGCGACTCCTGCTCGGCGACGAGTTGGTCGATCAGACGAAGAAGGGGGGCGCTGTCTTCCGGCGTGATCATTGGTCTCTCCGACTCCCGGCGCGCGGCGCCGGCGACGCCTAGAATACGGTCCGTGGCTTCTCCGTTCCCCTTTTTCGCGACGATCCCGACGGTCGCCTGCGCCCCGGACGGGGCGGCCGCGCGATGAACGGCCCGCCGCGTCCCGTGGCGCGGATCGCCAACGCCGGCCTGGCGGTCTCCGGACTGGCGCTCGTCGTCGTCCTCGGCACCGGCGGCACGCGGATCGACCTCGGCGTGACCTCGATCGGGCTGCGCGAGCTCGCCGGCCCGTTCACGTTCGTCTGCTTCTTCGCCGCGCTCCGGCTCTTGGTGTCGCAGCGCTCCTCGGGACTCGAGGCGCGGGCCGTCACGTTCTTCGCGCGCCGCGGCCTTCCGCCGCGGGACGCCGAGGCGGCGCTCGGCGACGCCGCGCGGACCGGCGCGCTGCTCGGCGCCGGCGCGGGGTTCGCGGTCGGCGCGGCCGATCTGGCGCGGCTGCTGCTGCCGGCGGGGGTCCCGTGGGCCTCGCTCGGCGATCTGGCCGCGCTGACCGGCGCGCTGCTGGGCGTCACGGCCGTCGTCGGCGCGGCGTGGGGCGCGGCGCTCGGCGCGCTCGCCGCCGGCGCCTCGCGCGCCCTGGGCCTGCGCCCCGGGCGCTACGCCGTGGGACGCGTCGTCTGCGCGGCGCTGCTCCTGAGCGTCTCCGCCGGGCCGTGGCTGGCGGGGGAGCCGTTGCCCGGCGAGCACGCGCCGATGGTCCTGCTCGGCGCCGCGCTCGTCGGCCTGGCGGCGGCGGGGCTGGCCTTCTTCCTCGTTCCCGCCGCCGTCCTCTCGGCCTCCCGCGGCCACTGGACGACCGCGCTGGCGGTGGGGGGCGGGCTCTTCGTCGTCGCCGTCGCCGCGGCCGCCGCGGCGCTCGGCCCGACCGGGCTCTACGGGCCGGCGCGGGACGCGGCCTACCCGAACGTCCTCGTCGTCTCCGTCGAGGGACTGCGCCGCGAGGTCCTCGTCGACCGCGCCGCTGCGCGGCGCTGGACGCCGATGATCTCCGAACTGGCGGAGCGGGGCGCGGTCTTCGCCGAGACGATCTCCCCCTCCACCGACTTCGACGCGGCGGCGACCTCGCTCCTCACCGGCCTCTATCCCGCCGCCCACGGCGTGCGCGGCGTCGGCGATCCGGCGAACCCCGGCGTCGAGGCGCTGCCGCAGATCCTGGCCAGCCACGGCTACCGCACCGCGGCGTTCGTGGCCGGCGACCCCGCGGCGCCCGCGCCCGAGGCCGGCTTCTTCGAACGCTTCGACGATCCGGAGTGGCTCGTCGCCTGGCTGGGCCGGAGCGTCTTCGGCCGCCCCGCGGCGCTGCTGGCGCGCCGGGACGCCGCCTCGCATCCGGCGCCCGAACTGGCCCAATCGTTCCGCGATTGGCTGACCGGCCTGCCGCGCGGCCCGTGGTTCGCGTGGGTGCGGTTCGGCGACCTCCGCCGCCCCGCGCCGCTGACCGCGCCGCTCTTCGAGGGGGAGATCGGCGACCTGCGGCCGCCCGACTCAAACCAGCCTCCGTCGCCGGCCCCGTCGTGGGCCGCCGAGGCCGACCGGCGGCGTCCGGTCCGGGACTGGGTCTACGGCTACGCGGAGGCGGCGCGGCATCTCGACGCCGAAATCGCCGAACTCCAACGGGTCGTCGCGGCGCGCGGCGACCTGCACCGCACGGTCGTCGTCGTCGTCGGGACGATCGGCGCGCCGTTCGGGGAGGGCGGGGTCTGGCTCGACCGCCCGACCGGACTCGAGGAAGGGACCGTCGTCAGCCCGTGGATCATCTTCGGCCCCGGCGTGCGTCCCGGAAGCGTCGTCGAGGGGCCGTGCTCGCTCGTGGACGTCGCGCCGACCGTCCTCGGGCTGATCGGCCTCGCCGGCGGGCGGGACTTCGAGGGGGAGGACCTCGCGCGGTACTTCTCGGCCGCCGGCGGCCAGCCGCGCGACCCGCAGTCCGGTCCGGCCTTCGTCGAAACGCCGGACGGCGCCAAGGGGGTGCGGCTCGGCTCGTGGATGTTCCTGCGCGGCCGGGACGGCGCCGAACGGATGTTTTTCGTCGAGGACGGCGCGGAGCACGAGATCGCGACGCCGCGGGGGCGCGACGAGCGTTTGCGGCTCCAACTCTCCGATCTCTTGGCGCGGCGCGCGGCGGACGAGGCGGCCGCGACCCCTTGAGAGGACGGGTGCGCGCGGGCGGGATCCACGCTAGTCTGTCCGCCGCCATGCCCGACACTCGACGCTTCGCGTTCCTGCCGCTGGCTTTTGCCTGCTGGGCCGCCGCCGTGTGCGCACCGGCGCTCGCCCAGGAAAATCCGATCACCTGCGACACCATCAGCGCCATCGAGGTGCGCGGCAACGCGAAGATGAGCGCGGACGCCGTGCGGTTCGATCTGACGATCAAGCCCGGCGCGCGATGGGACGACGGCGCGGTCCACCGCGAGTACATCCGCTTCTGGCGGAGGGGGCTCTTCTCGGACCTCCGCTTCTCGAAGCGCTGCGACCCGGCCGGGGCCGTCCTGGTGATCGACCTCCGCGAGCGTCCGACGCTGCTCTCGGTGACCTACGACAAGTCGAAGGACATCACCCAGCAGCAGATCGAGGACTACTTCAAGCAGCGGGAGTTCCAGCTCCAGGTCGGGCAGCCGCTGGACCGCAAGAAGATCTGGCGGGCGGAGTCGCTGATCAAGGAGGCCTTGACGCAGAAGGGGTTCATGGACGCCGAGGCCAAGGCGGAGATCAAGACCGTCTCCGCCACCACCCGCTCGGTCGTCTTCCACATGAAGGGCGGGGGGAAGACCCGCATCCGCAAGCTGAACTTCATCGGCAACGAAGCGTTCGGCGCCCGGACGCTGCGCAGCCAGCTCAAGCTGGTCGAGCCGTGGAAGTGGTACTGGCCGTGGGGCGCGAAGTCGCTCTACCACCCGCTCAAGTACCAGCAGGACTCGACGAACATCACCCAGTACTACAAGGACCACGGCTACCTCGACGCCGACCTCCGGCCGCCCGCCGTGGACGTGCGGGCCGTCGATCCGGAGAAGGCCAAGCGGAAGGCGGAGGCGCGCGCGGCGAAGGAGACGGCGAAGCAGGCCAAGGACAAGGAGAAGGCCGTCCGCGCCGGCGCGACGTGGATCGACAAGCCGGCCCCCGAGCCGGACGTCCGCGTCAAGAAGTGGGTCTACCTGACCGTTCCGGTGGACGAAGGGAAGCTCTACCACCTCGGCACGGTGAAGTTCGAAGGAAACACGATCTTCAAGCCGGAAGAGCTGCGGCGGTACATCCCGCTGCGCGACGGCGCGATCCTCTCCGACGCCGCCCTCGAGGCGGGCGTCACCGCGGTCCGCGCGGCCTACGGCGCGAAGGGCTACGTCTACGCGGCGGTGACGCGGCGCTTCGAGCGCCGTCCCGGTCCCGACGCCGTGGCCGACGTCGTCGTGCAGATCGAGGAAGAGCAGCCGTACACCATCCGGCGGATCGAGTTCCGCGGCAACACGACGACGAACGACGTCGTGCTGCGCCGCGAGATGAACGTCTTCGAGGGGGAACTGCTCAACAAGGCCCAGCTCGACCGCTCGGTGCAGAAGCTGCAGATGCTCGGCTTCTGGATGCCGGGCGAGGAGCCGACGCTCGAGCCGGTGCCCGGCAAGTCGGAAGTCGACGTCCGGGTGCAGGGCGAGGAGCAGTCCCGCAACGAAGTGCAGATCGGCGGCGGCTACTCGGAGCTCGAAGGGGCGTTCTTCCTCGCCAGCTACCAGACGCGCAACCTGCTCGGCCGCGGCGAGGCGCTGGAGCTCTCCGCCCAGGTCGGCGGCTACTCCAACCGCTCCTCGATCAGCTTCACCGAGCCGTGGTTCCTCGGCAAGCCGAACACCTTCGGCTTCCAGCTCTTCCGCCGCAGCTACGACTACGGCCAGTACCAGGACGCCAGCGGCGCCCAGCAGCGGCTGCAGCAGACGAGCACCGGCGGCGCGCTGACGCTCGGCCGCCGGCTCGGCGACTTCTCCACCTTCCAGATCACCTACGGCTACGAGAGCGTGGACGCCGACACGATCGACGTCTCCTCGTACTTCGCCTCGACCCGCACCAAGATCGGCTCGCTGACGCCGCTCTACTCGTTCCGGCGCGTGAACAACCCGATGCGCCCGACGCGCGGCATGGAGATCCAGCTCGTCCCGCAGATCGCCTCGAAGATCTTCGGCGGCGACACGAACTTCTTCCGGCCGCGGATCTCCTTCAGCGGCTACCACCCGATCTTCAGCAAGCTGTTCGTGGCCGCCCACCTCGAGGCCCAGTACGTGCGGGCGTTCGGCAGCTACGACCGCAAGACCGGCGTCATCGACGGCGTGCCGCGGTTCGAGCGGTTCTACCTCGGCGGCGACTCGATCGGTCCGCGCATCTTCGAGACCCGGTCGATCTCCCCGCTGCGCGACATCGTCGAGGTGGACCAGAACGGCAACCCGGTGCTCGACGCGTTCGGCAACCCGTACATCGTCAGCAACGCCTACGTCGGCGGCAACAAGTCGATCCTGGGGCAGTTCGAGCTGGGGCTGCCGATCGGCAAGACGGCGACCTTCGCCGGCTTCTTCGACGCCGGCGGCGTCTACGACAACGGCGTGCACATCAACACGAGCGACATGCGGATGTCGGCCGGCGTCGAGTTCCGCGTCTACCTGCCGGTCTTCCAGGCGCCGATCCGCCTGATCTACGGCTGGCCGATCAAGTCGAAGAGCTACGACGAGATCAGCCGGTTCCAGTTCTCGATCGGCCTGCCGTTCTGACGGTTTCCGCGGTCTTCAGGAACGCCGGCGCCTCCGCGGCGCCGGCGTTTCGTCTTCTTCGCCGGACGAGCGGCCGTCGGCCGCGGCGGCGATCGCGCGCACCAGCTTGTCGACGTCCGGGTGGCCGAGGAACGGCCCGCCGCGGCGGGTCTTGTTGACGAGGACGGCGAAGACGACTTCGCGCCCGCCCGGCGTGTCGATGTAGCCGGCGAGCGCGTGGACGCCGTCGAGCGTGCCGGTCTTGGCGCGGACGCGTCCGCGCATGTCGCGGAGGCGGCGCCGCAGCGAGCCGTCCTCGGCCGCCGTCGGCAGCGTCGCCTCGAAATCGGCGCCCCACTTGGCGCGCTTGGCGGCGAGCAGCGCGGCGACGAGCGCGCGGGCGGTGAGGCGGTCGCCGTGGCTGTAGCCGGAGCCGTCGAGGACCGAGACGCCGGTCCGCGGCGCGCCCCAGCGGTCGAGGCAGGCCGAGAGGCGCGCGGCGCCGGCGGCGATCGTCGCCGGCTTCGCGCCGGCCTCGGCGGCGATCGTCCGCGCGACCATCTCGGCGCCGAAGTTCGACGAGTGCTTCATGATCGGCGCGAGCGTCGTCCCGAGGGGGAAGCTGCGGCGCTCGACCAGCGCCGCTGCGTTCGCGGGGGCGGCGCCGCGGCGGATCCGGCCGTCGAGCTTGATCCCGGCGTGCGGCAGCAACTCCGCGAGCGCCGCGCCGACCGCCTGCGTCGGGTCGCCGAGATGAATCCACTCGCGGAACGTCGCGCCCTTGGCGACCGAGCCGGAGAGGCGGGCCGTCGCCGGGCCGTCGGCGGCGGGGGAGAAGGCGAGCGTCACCGCGGTGCGCCCTGCGGTCGTCACGCCGTTCTCGATCTTCGCGAGGTGCGGCAGCGGGGCCGTCTCCGCGCGCGCCGGAGCTCCCGGGCGCGGGCCACCCTGCACGACCAGCTCCGCGGCGTTCCAGGCCAGCGCCAAGGCGCTCTGCGGCGAGTCGTAGGGGGCGGGGAAGGAGAGGGCGGGCGGCCACGTGGCGGGGCGTCCCGGCGGCTCGAAGCGGCCGTCGTCGAGGACGACGTCGCCGGCGATCCGCTTCACGCCGGAGCGGGCCAGGTCCTGCACGGCCGTCCAGAGGTCCTCGGCGCGGAACATCGGGTCGCCGCCGCCGACGAGGTAGACCGCGCCGCGCACGACGCCGTCGCTCCCCGGCCGCTTGTCGGCGAGGAAGCGGGTGCGGAAGGTGAAGTCGGGGCCGAGCGCGTCGAGGGCGCAGGCGGCGGTGACGACCTTCATCGTCGAGGCCGGAACGAGCGGGCGCTCGGCGCCGAAGGCGGCGATCGCCGAGCCGTCGGGACGGACCGCGTAAAGGCCGATTCCCTGGCCGGCGAAGACCGGGGCGTCGAGCGCGCGCCGCAGCGGCCCGGGGACCATGTCCGCGGCGCGGGCGGCGGGGACCGCCAGCGCGGCGGCGAACAGACAGGCGAAGATCGGTTTCATGGCGGGCGGGATACTAACGCCCGGGCGCGGGACGCGCCCGGGCTTGAAGCGGCGGCGTCCGAGTTTTAGCATCGCCACTGCGCGCCGCAGATGGTCCGCGGCCGCGACCTCGTTTCTACGCCACCCCTTGGAGGACGTCTCTTGAACGTTCACGAGTACCAGGCCAAGCAGGTTCTCGCGCGCTTCGGCGTTCCGGTCGCTCCCGGCGAAGTCGCGGAGACCCCGGAACAGGCGCGCGCCATCGCCGAGAAGCTCGGCGGTCCCGTCGTCGTCAAGGCCCAGATCCACGCCGGCGGGCGCGGAAAGGGCGGGGGCATCAAGCTCGCCAAGACTCCGGCCGAAGCCGAAGAGAAGGCCCGCGCGATCCTCGGCATGACGCTCGTTTCGCCGCAGACCGGCCCCAAGGGGCGGTTGGTCCGCAAGGTCTTCGTCACGTCGGCCAACGACATCGCGCACGAGTACTACCTCGGCGTGCTGGTGGACCGCGCGAAGGCCAAGATCACGATCATGGCCTCCTCCGAAGGCGGCGTGGAGATCGAGAAGGTCGCCGCGGAGACGCCGGAGAAGATCATCCGCGCCGACGTCGATCCGGTCGCCGGCTACCAGCCGTACCTCGGCCGCAAGGTCGCCAAGGGGCTCGGGCTCACCGGTCCGCTGTTCAAGCAGTTCATCAAGCTGCTCGGCGGCTGCGTGCGCTGCTTCCAGGAGATGGACGCCTCGCTGGTCGAGATCAACCCGCTCGTCTCCACGCCGGACGGGAACCTGCTCGCGCTCGACGCGAAGGTCTCCTTCGACGACAGCGGCCTCCACCGCCACGAGGACGTCCGCGCGATGCGCGACGTCCACGAGGAAGACCCGCTGGAGGTCGAGGCCAGCAAGAGCGACCTCAACTACATCAAGCTCGACGGCGTCGTCGGCTGCATGGTCAACGGCGCGGGGCTGGCGATGGCCACGATGGACATCATCGACCTCGCCGGTTCGCGTCCGGCCAACTTCCTCGACGTGGGCGGCGGCGCCAACAAGGAGTCGGTGACCAACGCCTTCCGCATCCTGATGGGCGACCCGAACGTCAAGGCGGTCCTGGTCAACATCTTCGGCGGCATCGTCCGCTGCGACCGCGTGGCCGAGGGGATCGTCGCCGCGGCCAAGGACGTGAAGATCAACGTCCCGCTGGTCGTCCGCCTGCAGGGCACCAACGCCGCCGAAGCGCGGCACATCCTCGAAGCCTCCGGCCTGAAGCTCGCCGCGGCCGAGGGTCTCGACGAGGCCGCGAAGAAGGTCGTCGCGGCCGTGCGCGGGGAGGCGCGATGAGCATTCTGATCGACGCGGCAACCAAGGTCCTCGTCCAGGGCATGACCGGCGGCGAGGGCTCGTTCCACACCGCCCAGATGGTCGCGGCCGGCACGCGCGTCGTCGGCGGCTGCACGCCCGGCAAGGGCGGCACGGTCCACGAGGGCATTCCGGTCTTCGACTCGGTGCTCGAGGCGAAGAACGCGACCGGCGCCAACGCCACCGCGATCTTCGTGCCGCCGGCCTTCGCCGCCGACGCGATCCTCGAGGCGATCGACGCCGAGATCCCGCTGATCGTCGCGATCACCGAGGGGATCCCGGTCCTCGACATGCTGAAGGTCAAGAACGCGCTGGTCGCCTCCGGCAAGTCGCGGCTGATCGGGCCGAACTGCCCGGGCATCGTCACGCCCGGCCGCTGCAAGATCGGCATCATGCCGATGATGATCTTCCAGCCCGGCACCGTCGGCGTGCTCTCCCGCTCCGGCACCCTGACCTACGAGGCCGTGGACCAGTTGACGCGGATCGGCCTCGGCCAGAGCACGGCCGTGGGGATCGGCGGCGACCCGATCATCGGCTCGCCGTTCACCTCGCTGCTGCCGCTCTTCCAGGCGGACCCGCAGACCGAGGCGATGGTGATGATCGGCGAGATCGGCGGCACGGCCGAGGAAGAAGCCGCCGAGTGGATCAAGGCGAACATGACCAAGCCGGTCGTCGCCTTCATCGCCGGGGCGACGGCGCCTCCGGGACGCCGCATGGGCCACGCCGGCGCGATCATCAGCGGCGGCAAGGGCACCGCGGCGGAGAAGAAGGCCGCGCTGCGGGCGGCCGGGATCACCGTTTGCGACTCGCCGGCCGAGATCGGCGCGACGGTGGCCAAGGTTCTCGGTCGCGCCTGACCCGGGACCGGCCCGCGGGCGCGCTCGCCGCGCTCCGGGCATAATCTGACCCGCTTGAGAGGGGCGCTCCGATCGAGCGCCCCTTTCTTTTCGCCCCCCGGGCGGGCGGCGCCCGCCCCTTTAGGAGACACGAACCATGGCCATCGAACGCACCCTCGCCATCGTCAAGCCGGACGCCGTCCGCAAGAACGTGATCGGCGAGGCGATCAAGGCCGCCGAGGCGCACGGCCTGCGCCCCGTCGCCCTCAAGCGGGTCCACCTGACCAAGAAGCAGGCCGAGGGGTTCTACGCCGTCCACCGCGAGCGCTCGTTCTTCGCCGACCTCACGACCTTCATGAGCGAGGGCCCGGTCGTCGTGATGGCGCTCGAGGGCGAGAACGCGATCGCCATGTGGCGCGGAATCCTCGGCGCGACCGATCCGGCCAAGGCGGCCCCGGGCACGCTCCGCCAGCAGTTCGGCGAGAGCATCCAGTGCAACGGCTTCCACGGCTCGGACGCGCCGGAGACGGCGGCGTTCGAGATCGGCTACATGTTCAGCGCCTTCGAGATCTGCTGACGGAAGGCGGTTCGACGGACGTCGAAGAGGCGGGCTTCGCGGCCCGCCTTTTTCTTGCGCGGGCGGACCGCCGGCCCGTCGCGGCGGACGACGCGCGGCGCGGGTCAGCCGGCGACGTCGAGGTGGCCGCTCGGCTCTTCCGTCGTCGTCGCGCCGCTCGGCGCGGTCTCGTCGTCTTCGGGGCCGCTCGAGATCTCGACCGCGTCGTGCCCCGTCTGCGGCTGCCGATCCGGCCGGCGTTGCCCGCGCGGCTGGGCGTCGCGGCGCGCCTGACGGTCGCCGACGGCGCGGACCGTCCCGGCGATCGGCGCGACCGACTCGAGCAGCCCTTTGCCCAGCGTGTCCATAACGAACCTCCGCGGCTTCGCCCGGACCGCGCCGGACGCCGCCCGAGGCAGAACATAGAGCGTCGCCCCGCGCCGCGCATCCGGCGGCGCGGGCGCGGCGTTCAGGGCCGGGCGGCGGCGCTCCCGCGAGGCGTTCGGGGGGGCCGGCGCGGCGTTCAGGGGTAGACGGCGCTCTGGCGCACCGGGTACTTCCAGGTGGCCGTCCCCGCGGCGCGGGCGTCGGACGGGAGGTGGTTCAGGTCGCCGACGACCTTGCACGGCGCGCCGAGGTCCTTGCGCTGGGCGCAGAACTCCGGCAGCGCGGTCCCGGCCGGGACCTTCGCCAGGCGGACGACGACCGGCCGGACGCCGAGCGCTGCGGGGTCCGTTTCGGGGCGCAGCGAGCGCAGCGCGCGGTCCAGCGCCGGGCGCTTCGCCTCGTCCGACGTCGCGCCGAGGAACTGGTAGAGGCGCCCTTCGACGCGGGCGAAGACCGCGGAAAGGCGCGTCGCGCCGGAATCGCCGTGCACGACGATCGCGCCGCGCCAGGCGTCCACGCCGTTCTGGACCGCCGCCGCGCCGTCGAAGGAGGCGTTCGGGTTCTTCTGCTTGAGGCGCTCGACGAACGCCGCGGGCGACAGCTGCGCCGCGTCGGCCGGGGCGAGGCGGAGCGCGAGCTGCGCCGTCGGCTTCTCCTCGTCGTCCGTCGCCGCGACCGCGGCCCTCGTGTTGATCGCCTTCCAGCCTTCGGGCAGGTCGAAGCGGAAGCGGAGCTGCGGGTGATGGAAGGTCAGCCCCTTCTGGAACCCCTGCCGCGGATCGTCGCCGAAGACCAAGCCGTCCACCCGCGCCAGCAGCTCTTCGCGCCCGACGCGCGGGTTGGCCGGGGCCGGCGCCGCCTGCGCGAGCCGGAGCGTCGTCGCCACGCGCTCGCCGGGATCCGGATGGGTCGAGAGCCAGCCGGGAAGGGACTTCCCGGACTCCTGCGCCAACTGGTCGAGGACGCCGAGGAAGCGGGACATCGCCGTCGGCTCGTAGCCGGCGCGGCCGATGTAGCGGACGCCGAGCATGTCGGCCTCCCGTTCCGCGTCGCGCGAGTAGCGGAGCAGGAGCATCTGCGCCCCCGCGCCGAGCAGCTGCCCGAACCGCTGCAGTTCCGGCCGGGCGATCGACGCCGCGCCGAGCCCGAGGTTGAGCAGTTGTCCGCGGCTCGCCTGCTCCGCGCCGTGGCGCGCCACGACGTGGCCGATCTCGTGCCCCATTACGCCGGCCAGCTCGGCCTCGCTGTCGGCGTGGGCGATCAGGCCGCGCGTGACGAAGGTCGGCCCGCCGGGAAGGGCGAAGGCGTTGACGACGGGAGAGTCGAGGACGGTGAACTGGTACGGGAGCTCGGGGCGTTCCGTCTTCGCCGCCAGCCCCTTGCCGATCCCCGAGACCCACTGCGCGAGGGCCGGATCGTCGTAGGCGCCGAACTCCTCCATCACCCCCGGAACGGCCGAAAGCCCCATCTCCCGCTCCTTCTCCGCGGAGACGAGGATCAGCTGGCTGCGGCCGGTCGCGGGGTTCGTCGCGCAGGCGATCAACGCGGCGGCGGCCAGCGCCGCGAGGAGGACGACGGCGAGGGCGAGGCGCTTCATGACGGCTCCCTTCGAGGGCGCGCGCGGGGGACAGGAACCGCCCCGCGGGAGGGACGCGCAGACGACGGCGGGCCGGCGTCCGCGGCCGCTCCGCGGCCCCGTGGGACGATACACGCAACAAGCGGGGCGGGCGTCGCCGCTGCTAACATTTGCCGCCTCGGAGGCGGACGACGATGACGGAACGGGACGCGGCGGATCTCGCGGAGAAGGAGCGGGCGTTGAGGGCGGCGCTGCGCGGCTACGGCCGCGTCGTGGTCGCCTTCTCCGGCGGCGTGGACAGCGCGACGCTGCTCGCCGTGGCCCGCGCGGAATTGGGAGAGGACGCAAGGGCCGTGCTCGCCGCCGGGCCGTCGCTGCCGGCGCGCGACCGCGCGGACGCCCTCGCCGTCGCCGAGCGGCTCGGCGCGCCGCTGGAGATCGTCGAGACGGGCGAGTTCGCCGACGAGCGTTATCTGCGCAACGACGCCGACCGCTGCTACTGGTGCCGCTTCGCGCTCGGCCGGGCGCTCGCGCCGCTGGCCCGCGCCGCCGGCGCGCAGCTCGTCTACGGCCCGGTCGCCGACGACCTCGACGAGGACCGGCCCGGAATGCGCGCCGCGGCGGAGGCGGGGTTCCGCGCGCCGCTGCTCGAGGCCGGCTTCACCAAGGCCGACGTGCGGGAACTGGCGCGCCGCCTCGGGCTCGGCCTCGCGGAGAAGCCGTCGTCGGCCTGTCTCGCGTCGCGCGTGCCGACCGGGGAGCGGATCGACGCCGGCCGCCTCGCGCGGATCGACGAGGCGGAGCAGGCGGTGCGCGCGCTCGGCTTCCGGATTGTGCGGGTGCGCGACCACGGCGTCGCGGCGCGGATCGAGCTGGGGCCGGAGGAGATCCCGGCGCTGCTCGACGCGGCGACGCGGGCCGCCGTCTCGGCGGCGGTGAAGAAGGCCGGGTTCCGCAAGGTCGCCGTCGACCTCGACGGCTATCGCCCCGCCGGGCTCAAGGAACGGCTGCCGGCGCGCTGAAGCGGCTTCGCCGCGCCGCGCCGTCGCCGGGCCCCAGGACCGTCTCCGAACGCGCCGCGCGGGCGCGGTCAGAAGAGGGCGGTGGGCGGCGTCTCGGGCGCCCAGGCGACGTCGGCCGCGCCGAAGGCGAGGAGCTGCCCGCCGCGGCGCCGCGCGTGGGCCAGCGCCTCGAGGCAGCGGCCCAGCAGGTCGTCCGGCCCCGCGATCCCCCGCGTCGGGAAGGAGGCGATGCCGGCGCTCGCGTCGGCGCCGGGGGTCGCCGCGACCACCCGGAGGCGCGCCGCCGCGGCCATCGCGCCGCCGGCGTCCGTTTCGGGCAGCAGCAGCGCGAAGCGCCCTTCGCCGAGGAAGGCCAGCGTGTCGCAGTCCCGCACCATGCCGCGCAGCCCGTCGGCGAGGCGGCGCGTCTCCTCGGCGTCCCCGGCCGGGTGGTCCGAGGAGAGCGCGACCATGGCCAACGGGCGGCGGTAGCGCGCGGCGCGCTCGAACTCCCGTCTGAGGAGCGCGGCGAAGAGAGCCGAACCGAGCAGCCCGGTTCCCGCGTCGCGGCCGGCCGGGCTTTCGCGGCGGGCGCGGCGGAGCAGCGCCGCGAGGCGCGCCCGCAACTGCGGCGCCGTCTCCACCGGATCGATCCAGACGTCCGCCCCCGCGGCGAGCGCGGCGACGCACGCTTCGGCGTCGCCCCAGACGACGACGAGCGGCATTCCGGTCCTCGGCGCCAGCGGATCGAGCTCCGCCGCCGCCGACTCGGCCGGCGCGAGCACGACGTCCGCGACCTGCGCCGACGCGGCGGCGAGCGAGGCGCCGTTGGGCGGCACGAGCAGCAACGCCTCGCGCGCCTGCTCCATCTGGAGCAGGACCGCCCGCAGCGTCGGGGGGAGGGGCGGGAAGGCGAGGACGCGCACTGGGGCCTCCTTACATCCTTTCGGGGGTCGGCACGCCCATCAAGTCGAGGACCGCGACGAGCGCGTTTTCGGCGACGAGGAGCACGGCGAGGCGCGCGGCGCGCACCGCCTCGTCCGGCTCGCGGAGCACGGGGTGGCGGTGGTAGAAGCCGTTGATCGCCTGGGCGAGGTCGAAGGCGTACTTGGCGAGCGTGCTGAACTCGAGGTTCTCCACCGCCAGGCGCGCCGCCTCGGGCAGGCGCGCGGCGCGGTGGACCAGCTCCCAGTGCTCGGGCGCGACGTCGGCCGGAATCGCGGCGAACGACGCGTCGCGCGCCGCGGCGCGGATCGCCGCCGGCGTGGTCCCTTCGCGCTCGGCGAGCTTCTCCACGATGCGACGC
>JAJFTU010000271.1 GCA_021372775.1 bacterium
CTCCCCCTCGCCGGCGAGCAGCTTCCGCACGACCGAGAGGACCGCCTCGCCGCCCGACGCGCAGGCGTTCTCGACCGCCTCGATCGGCTTGCCGGCGAGCCCGGGGACCATCGCCGCGATCCCGCCGAGCAGCCCCTGCCCGTTGAGCGCGACGCTGCAGGCCGAGCCGACCGCCCCGCAGTCGATCAGCGAGGCGGAGATCGTCGCCTCGGCGGCGAGCGCCTCGATTGCGCGCTTGACCATTTCGGTCAGCCCGACGCCGTACAGCTTGCCGAACGGCGACTGATGGTAGGCGGCGACGTAGATCGGGGTCATCGGCGCTCCTGTCGCCCCGCGCGGCGCGCGCGCCGCGGGGCGGGTTCTTTCCGGTACGACGCGCCGCCCCGTCCGTCAATCGATCTGATTTAGACTCTGCGCGAAGGTTCGGTCTCGGGCCGGCGGCGCGGCGGGGGACGCGCCGAGGAGGCGGCGGTGAGCGAGGTCAACCTGTTGCTCTGCCTGCCCCACGGGGCGATCACGGCCACGAGCCTCGGCGTCGAGGGGTTCGTCTGGCATCGCCGCCCCGGCTCGGGGAAGCACTTCCGCGACCGCTCCGTTGTCTTCGACCTGTCGCTCGCCAACGGCCGCCCCGACTTCGACTTTCTCGACGAGGGGGGCTGGCGGGCGGCCCGCGAGGACACGCTCGCCGCGCTGGAGGCGGTCGCCGCGCAGGGGAAGCGCACCAAGACGGCGCTTTCCAACAACGCCTTCAGCTGCACGCCGATCGGCTCCTTCCGCCGCGGCTATCTGGTGAAGACCGGCGGCGCGCTGCTCGAGCTGCGGCCCGGCGGGGAGACGGCGCACTTCGTCGCCGGGGACTGCAACGAGGGACTGGCGCCGGACGAGGTCGCGGCGGCGGCCGGCAGCGCCCCGCCGCCGACGCGGACGCCGCGCCTCTACATGGTCCTCTGCCCGCTCGAGTTCCTCGTGATGAGCACCCTCGCGCCGCCGGAGTACGCCTGGTACGCGACCCACCGCCCGGGGAAGGTCTTCCGCCAGATCCTCTTCGCCGAACTGCAGTGCGAGCAGCACCATCTCGCGGCGCGGAGCCTCTACGACGACGCCCGCGCCGAACTCGAGGGGAACCCGCTCAAGAAGACCAAGACGATCGTCCTCGGGGGCGTGCTGAACCACGTTCCGTTCGAGGAGTGGGTGGGGTACGGGGCCCCGGCGGCGGGCGGGCTCTACGCCGGCGACCGGACGCGGCTCGAAATGTGGCGCTTCCCCGACCGGATTCCGCTGGCGTGGGAGCGGGCCGACGGCTGAGACCCTAGAATACCGACGGGGGAGACGAAGAGGACCGGATGACCAACGAGCTGGATCTGGAGTGCGCCTACAGGGAGCTCCAGGAGAAGTACGACGCGCTGGCGCGTCAGCATCAGCTCCTCTCGATCCGCTTCGTCCACCGCACCTACATGCTGCAGTCGGCCGCCCGGATGCTCGAGGCGGAGAGCTTCGAGGCGCTCTGGCGCGAGGCCGAAGAGACGTTGGCCTCGATCGGCGGCCTGACGACCTTCTGGATCGTCGCCAACCCCTCGTCCGGTCCCGTCTTCTACGCCTCCGAGGAGGCGCGCGGGAGCGTCCTGGTGATGGACGCGAGCGTGCTCGACGCGACGCTGCGCGCCGAGGTCCAGGAGCGGTCGCCCGGCCAGGAAGAGGCGGACATCGAACTCGCCCTCACCGGCGGGGCGACGCTGCTGGCGCTGCCGTTCCACGGCCTGCGCGGCGGCCTCGCGATCCACGTCGCGGAGAACGGCCAGCTCGCCGAGTGGCGGACCTCGCGCGACCTCGTCTCCGCCGTGCGGGTCATCCTGCCGTCGGCGATCGAAGGGGTCGGCCGGCGGCAGATGACGTCGCAGGCCGCGACCCGCGACCCGCTGACCGGCCTGCTCAACCGCCGCGAGCTGGAGCGCCGCTTCGTGCAGGAGGCGTCGCGCTGCGCCCGGTCCGAAGCGCCGCTCGCCGTCGTCCTCGCCGACGTCGATCACTTCAAGGCGATCAACGACCAGCACGGCCACATCTGCGGCGACTACGTCCTGCGCGAGGTCGCGGAGCGGCTGGTGACGACGCTGCGCCTGCCGGACGTCGTCTCGCGCTACGGCGGGGAGGAGTTCCTCGCGCTGCTGCCGGAGTGCGCGCTCGACCAGGCGATGCTCGTCGCGGAGCGGCTGCGGATCGCCGTCGGCGGGACGCCGTACGCCGCGCCGGAAGGGGAAGAGCTGACGGTCACGGCGAGCTTCGGCGTCTCGCTCGCCGAAGGAACGGACGAGACCGCGCTGCGCCGCGCGATCGACCTCGCCGACCAAGGGCTCTACCGGGCCAAGGATTCCGGCCGCAATCTCGTGCGCACCGTCCTCGTCTGAGCCGCGCCGTCCGCGGCCGCGTTCACGTTGCCTTCCTTCTCGCCCGGACGTCGATCTGCTCGACGTCGCGCGACGGGTGCGCGCCGCGTCGTT
>JAJFTU010000272.1 GCA_021372775.1 bacterium
GGCGCTAAAGCCGGGCGGCCCCTGTCCGAAAAGTCATTGCGAGGAAAGCAAGTCGCCGCAAACCGCCCCGGGAGAGGAGGTGCCGGTCAGCGAAGGGGGTGCGGCGGAGAAAAATTCCATGCGGCCGCCGCGGGCCGCAGACAATCCGCGGCGAAGGAAAACGAACCGCGGGCAATACCGCCCGCCGGGCCGGCAAGGAAGCCGCCCCGAACAGTTCAGGGAGGAAACATGGCCAACTTCTCGATCGTGACCAACATCGGCGCCCTCAACGCTCAGAACCAGCTGACCAAGACCAGCCAGGGCATGCAGAACACCATCGCCCGGCTGTCCTCGGGTCTCCGGATCAACGGCGCGAAGGACGACGCGGCGGGCCTCGCCATCGCCAACAACCTCAACGCGGACGTGTCGGCCCTGAATCAGGCCGTCCGCAACGCCAACGACGGCATCGGCGTCATCAACACGGCCGACGCGGCCCTCAACGAGACCGGCAACCTGCTGCAGCGCGCCGTGACCCTCGCCGAGCAGGCCTCCTCTGGGACGTCGGGCGCCGACTCCGGCACCGCCAAGACCGCCATCAACCAGGAATACCAGCAGATCCTCGCCGAAATCGACCGCATCGGGAACACCGTGACGTTCAACGGCCAGAACCTGCTGAACGCGGCCTCCAGCTCGGTCGACGTGCAGGTCGGCACGGGCAACACCTCGAACGACCGCGTGACGATCAACCTGACGCCGTCCGGCAACGGCCTCACCGCCACCGGCCTCGGCCTCACCACCGGTTCCGCCACCACCGCCCTGCAGACCGCCTCCGGCGCCCAGGCCGAGCTCGTGAAGGTCAAGTCGGCGATCGACAAGGTCTCCTCGATGCGCGGCACGATCGGTGCGGCCTACAACCGCCTCGAACACACGATCTCGGTCATCACGGTCCAGGCGGAGAACCTGAATTCCGCCCAGAGCCAGATCCGGGACGCGAACGTGGCCGAGGAAGTCGTGAACCTGACGAAGTACCAGGTCCTCAACCAGACCGGCCTCTCCGCTCTGGCGCAGGCGAACTCCAGCTCGCAGAGCGTGCTGAGCCTGCTCCGCTGACGTAGGCGCCGCCGGGGGGCGGGATTCCCCGCCCCCCGCGGGCGCTTCGCCGATGGGAGGCTGAACGATGAGCGCCAACATGATCGCCGCCGCGCCGCCGGCCGCGGCCTCCACGGGGCCGCCGGCGACATCCGCGCCCGACGCGGCCGCCGTCCGCGCCTCGGTCCAGCAGAGGGCCGAGGACCGCGCGGCCGAACCGCAGGTCGTGGCCGACACGCTCGTCCAAAGCAACGAGGCGTCCGAAAAGGCCGCCTCGCTTCGTCGCGTTCAGAAGGCGACGGCCGTCCAGGACGCGGCGAACCGCACCACCCGCCTCGACGTCCAGGTCGACGAAGATGGCGTCATGATGGTCAAGGTTCGCGACGCTCGGACCGATAAGGTTGTGCGAGAGATCCCCCCGGAGGATCTGGTCGAGTTCAGCCGGAAGATGCGGCGGTATCTCGGCCTCCTGATGGACAAGCGGGCCTGACCGGCCCGTCGGTCCCCGCGGGGTTCGCTCGCTGGAGGACCAGATGGCTTCGACCAGTTCGACGAGTTCGTCCACCGGGACGGGATCGGTCAACTTCAGCACCGGGCTCGCCTCCGGGATCGACTGGAGCGCCGTCACCGACGCCCTGATCAAGGCCGACAGCTATCCGCTCACCAAGCTCCAGAACGACGTCTCGAACTACACGACGCAGAAGAACGTCTTCAACGCCCTGAGCAGCTCGCTCCAGACCTTCGAAAGCAAGCTGAAGGCGATCAAGGACAGCACGTCGTTCGGCGGCAAGACCACCTCGATCAGCGACCTGCCCAGCGGTTCGGTCACGCCGTTCACGGCGACGATCGGTTCGGGGGCCTCCTCCGGCGACGTGAAGATCCGCGTCGAGAAGCTCGCCGCCGCGCAGCGCGTCCGCTCGAACGGCGTGTCCGACGCCTACGCGCCGCTCGTCGCGGACGGCCAGATCTCGATCAAGTCGGGGACCGACGACGCGATCACGATCGACGTCTCCTCCGCCAACGGCAACAACTCGCTGCAGGCGATCGCCGACACGATCAACGCCGCCGACAAGGGCGTCGCGGCCTCGATCGTCTCCGACGGGACGAACCAGCTGCTCGTCGTCAAGTCGACCGCCACCGGCGCCGCCAACGCGCTGACGATCACCGACACGACGAACCTCGGCTTGGCCGATAAGGCGAACAATCTCCAGGACGCGGCCGACGCCGTCGTCTGGGTCGACGGGATCCGCGTGACGTCGGCGACCAACAGCGTCTCCGGCGCGCTGGCCGGCGTGACGCTGAACCTGTCCGCGACGACCGACGCCGAAGTCACCCTGCACGTGGCCGACGACGTGGCCGGGACCAAGCAGTCGCTGCAGGACCTCGTCGACGCCTACAACAGCGTCAACGACCTCTTCCAGTCCCAGCTCGGCTCGTCCACGGCGCTCGCCAACTCCACCGTCGGCGGCAACGCGGTCTTCCGCTCGATCCAGACCCAGCTTCAGCAGATGCTGACCACGGGCGTCTCCGGGATCGCCGACGGCCAGATCTCGACGCTCGCCGAGCTCGGCATCCAGGTCGCCGACAACACCGGCAAGCTCGAGTTCAAGACCTCGCAGTTCGACAACATCGTCAGCCAAGGGCGCTACGACGAGGTCCAGGCCGTCCTCCGCTCCTCCGGCTCGACGACCGACAACTTCGCGACCTACATCTACGGCGGCTCGAGCGTCAAGGCCGGGACCTACGGGATCAACGTGACGCAGGCCGCGCGCCAGGCGACCGCCTCGGCGACGATGGCCGCGCCGCTCGCCGCCGACGAGACGCTCTCCGTCGCCCTCAACGGCGGGACCGCGGTCAACGTCTCCCTCGCTTCGGGCGACACCGCCGACGCGGTCGTTTCCAAGATCAACGCCGCGCTGAAGACCGCCGGCGTCTCGGCGCTCGCGTCCAACAGCAACGGCACGCTGAGCATCGCCTCCAACGCCTACGGCTCGGCGCAGTCGCTCACGGTGTCGAGCAGCCTCGACGGCACGGGGACCGGCTTCTCCGCCGCGGGCGCGACGGCGACCGGCGCGGACGTCAAGGGGACGATCGGCGGCTTCGCGGCCCACGGCTCCGGCCGCGACCTGATCGGCGACGACGGCACAGACGTCGCCGGCCTGACCGTCCGGATCTACGCGACCGACTCGATGGTGACGCAGAAGTCGGGGAACTTCGGGACCGTCGGCTTCAGCGCCGGCGCGGTGGACCAGTTCGTCGCCCAGATCGACGGCATCACCGACCCGCTGACCGGGACGATCCACGCCACCACGACCAACCTCGACGAACAGATCAAGGAAGCCAACGACCAGATCGCCACCGTTCAGGCGCGCCTCGACTCGAAGCGGGAGCTGCTCACGAAGCAGTTCTCGGCGGCGGAACAGGCGGTGAGCCAGCTCAACCAGCTGCTCGCCTCCTTGAACGCCAAGACCTCGTCGTCCTGATCCGCGGACGACGAGCAGACCAGACAGACATAAACGGCAGACGACGCAGGGAGAGATCAACGATGAGCTACGCGGCACTCGCTGACCGGGCCCGTTCGGCGTACCAGACGAACCAACTCCAGATGGAAGACCCCGTCGGCCTCGTCGTCCGGCTGTACGACGGCATGCTCAGCTTCCTGCGCCGCGGCGCGGAGCTGCTGCAGGCGCGGCAGATGGCCCCCGCGGCGGAGCAGATCCGCCGGGCGACCGACATCGTCGGCGAACTCCAGGCGGTCCTGAATCTCCGCGAGGGCGGGGAAGTGGCCTTCAACCTCGATCGGCTCTATTCCTACTGCCGGAGGCGGATCATGGAATCGCACCTGCAGGCCGATCCGGCGGGGCTGATGGAAGTCGCCCGACTGATGACGCCGCTGCGCGACGCGTGGGCCGAGGCCCGCGTCAAGCAGACCGGTCTCCCGCGCTGACCGCGATGGCCGCGGACCGCGCCACGACCGCCGCCCTCGCGCTGCGCGAACTCTGCCGCGAGGAGCGCCGTCTCGTCGAGGGGCGGCGGCTGCTCGAGCTGCCGCAACTCGTCGAGCGTCGGCGCGACGCGATGCGCGAACTGGCCGACTCGCTCCCGCCGGCCCCCGGGGCCGAGGGCGAGGTCCAGCGGATCCTCGCCGACGTGCAGCGCGAGGCCTCCGAGAACCTCGCCCTGCTGCGCTCGATCCAGGGGGAGCTGTCGGAGGAGATGACCGACGACGCCCGTCGGGGCCGAGCGGCCCGCGGTTACTCGCGCAACGCCTGACCACGGCGCGGGGACAAAAACCAAGGGCGGGCCGTTTCCGGCCCGCCCTTTTCTCGTCTTCGTCGGCGCCGCCGATCACTCGTCGTACATCGGCAGCCCCTTCTGGATCCGCTTGAGCTTCTCGACGAACGTCGTCCGCTTCAGCTCCAGCAGCTGCGCGGCGCGCGCCTTGTTGCCGTTCGTCAGTTCGAGGCTCTGCAGGATCAGGTTCCGCTCGACCTCCGACACGACGCTGCGGAAGTTGATGCCGTCCTCGGTCAGCGTGCAGGGCAGGACCGTGTTGAGCGGGCCGCCGGCCAGCTCCTCCGGCAGGTCGCCCGGCTCGAGCAGGATCCGGCCGCCCGACATCACGACCGCGTACTCGATCGCGTTCTCCAGCTCGCGGACGTTCCCCGGCCAGTCGTGCCGCATCAGGACCCGCATCGTCTCCTGCGTGATTTCCTTCGCCGGCAGGTTGTTGTGGTGGCAGTACTTCGCCGCGAAGTGGGCCGCGAGGAGCGGCACGTCGGAGCGGCGCTCCCGCAGCGGCGGAACGTGCACCGGGATCACGTTGAGGCGGTAGAACAGGTCCTCGCGGAACTCGCCCTTCTCGACCTTCGACTTGAGGTCCTCGTTCGTCGCGGCGAGGACCCGGACGTCCACCGGGATCGAGTGCGTGCCGCCGACCCGCTGGATCTGCCGCGACTGGAGCACGCGCAGCAGCTTGACCTGCAGGTCCGGCCGCATCGTGCCGATTTCGTCGAGGAACAGCGTCCCGCCGTCGGCCAGCTCGAAGCGTCCCGGCTTGTCGCGGTCCGCGCCGGTGAAGGCGCCGCGGACGTGGCCGAAGAGCTCGCTCTCGATCAGGTTCTCGGGGATCGCGCCGCAGTGGACCGCGACGAGCTTCCCGTTCTTGCGGCTCGGGTGGCGGTAGTGGAGCGCCTGGACGATCAGCTCCTTGCCGACGCCGCTCTCGCCGGTGATCAGCACCGTGCTGTCCACCTGGCAGACCTTCTCCAGCAGCTGGAAGACCCGCTGCATCGCCGGGCTCTTGCCGATGATCCGGTCGAAGCTGGTCCGCTCGAGCAGCTCGGTGCGCAGCCGCGAGTTCTCCTCGCGCAGCGCCTTGGTGTCCACGCCCCGCTCGAGGGCGAACCGCAGCTGGGCCATCGCGAACGGTTTGGGCAGGTAGTCCGCCGCCCCCTCGCGCATCGCCTCGACCGCGTTGTGGACCGAGGCGAAGCCGGTCATGATCAGGACGACTAGGTCGGCGTAGTGCGCCTTGGCTTGGCGCATCAGCTCGAGGCCGCCCATTCCCGGCAGCTTGAGGTCGGTGATCAGGACGTCGGCCGGTTCCTCGACCAGCATTTCCCAGGCCCGTTCGGCCGCCGCGGCGCCGCGCACCGCGTGGCCGATGCCCGTCAAATACTCGACGATGGTCCGCAAAAGGCCCGGGTCGTCCTCGGCAACGACAATATTCCAACGCTGTGGGTCGTTCGCCATGTCGTCCACCCGCCTTCCGCGCCTAAATGGGGGGCTGCGGCGCTCTGCCTGAAGACTATACATGGCCTTTTCTGGAAGAGTGTCAAGAATTCGACCGTCAGGAAGAAAATTCCCGTCCGGACCGTCGGGATTCCGGCGGGGCGGCAACAGTTGCCGCCGCGGGGCCGGGACGCGAAAAGTCCGCCGTTTCGGGCGGTTGGGCGACTTGGCGCGTCTCCC
>JAJFTU010000273.1 GCA_021372775.1 bacterium
GCCCGGCGAGGACCTGTTCCGGACGCCGGCGACGAAGGACGTCTCCGCCGGGCTGCCGTCGGAAGTTCTGGAGCGCCGACCGGACATCATGCAGGCCGAGCGGACGCTGCGCGCGGCCGACGCGAACATCGGCGTCGCGCGCGCCGCGTTCTTCCCTCGGATCGCGTTGACCGCCAACGCCGGCGTGGCGAGCGCGGACCTCTCGAACCTCTTCAAGGGCGGGACGGGGGCGTGGACCTTCGCGCCGCAGGCGACGCTGCCGATCTTCGGCGCCGGACGTCTGAAGGGCAATCTCGCGGCCGCGAAGGCCGAGCGCGGGATCGCGCTGGCGCAGTACGAACGGGCGATCCAAGGGGCGTTTCGGGAGGTCGCGGACGCGCTGGCGCTGCGCGGCACGGTGGACGAGCGGATCGCGGCGCAGGAGGCGCTCGTCGCCGCGACCGGCGCGAGCCAGCGCATCTCCGAGCAGCGGTTCCGCACCGGCATTTCGAGCTACCTCGACGTGCTCGACGCGCAGCGCACGCTCTACGACGCGCAGAAGGCGCTGATCTCGGTGCGGCTCGCGAAGGCCGACAACAACGTGACTCTCTACAAGGTCTTGGGCGGCGGTTGGACGGCGAACACGCCGGCGCCCAAGGACGCGGCGCCGGTCGGCGGCGCCGCGGAGAAGCGGAGCGACGCGGCGGCGATGCAGGCCGCCTCGCCGCGCTGACCCCGGGGAAGACCCGGCCGCGGAGGCGAAAGGGCAGGCGCCGCGGCCGGGTTCCGGGGCGCGAAAAAAGGGGCGGGCCGAAAACGGCCCGCCCCTCGCGTTGTCCGAAATGGCCGCGCCGGTCAGCCGATGATCTCCTCGGCCTTGGCCAGCGCCTTCTCGGCCCCCGCGCGCGCCGCGGCGAGGGCGGCGTCGAGCTTGGCCTTGAACGCCGCGCGCTCGGCGGCGTCCGGCAGGCCGGGGAGGTTGATCCGCACGTTGAGCGCCGCGCCTTCGGCCGCGGTGCGCGCGCACAAGGCGGCGACGCCGAAGTCGGACGCGGCCGCGGTCATCCCGATCTGCGAGACGCGGACGACCAGCGCGGCGACCTTGCCCGCCGCCTCGACGACGGAGAGCGGGATCTCGATCGCGCGGCGGGTCGCGGCGACGATCGCTTCGTCGCGCGCGGCCTTCTGCTCGTCGGTGGCCTTGGGGAGCTTGCGCGCCGAGCGGATCATGTCGAAGGCGGCCGTGTCGTCGTCCACGGCGCGCAGCAGCTGGTCCTTCAACTCCTGCGCGGCGAGGCCGAGCTTCACGAACTCTTCCTTGGCCGCCTTGTCCTTCGAGCCGCCGAAGGTGAGGGCGGAGACCATCGAGACGAGCGCCGCGGCGAGCGAGCCGCAGAGGGCGGCGACGGAACCGCCGCCGGGGGCCGGGGTGTCGCGCGACAGTTCGTCGGCGAAGCCGACGAGGCTCATCGCCCGCAGCCCTCGCTCGCGCGGGGCGAGGCGGTAGTCGATCACCGCCTTGTCGGTCTCGAACGGCTTGACGTCGCAGAGGCCGAGCGAGATGCGCGCCGTCTCCAGCAGGTCCGGCTCCGGCGCCGCGGGGGTCTTCCCCTGCGCGGCGAGGTAGTGCCGGCCGGCCATCTTGAGCGCCTCGAGCGGCACGAGGCCGACGATCTCCGAGCCGGTGACCCGCATCCCGCGCTCGAGCGCCTGGCGCTCGATCTCGTCGAAGACGGTGTGCGGCGCGACGACGTTGTAGTCGAGGACGTTGATCGAGACCTGCGCGCGGCCGAACTCGGGGATGTACCAGCCGACGGCGCGGATCGACTTGAACTTGCCCGGCTTCGTCACGTCGCGGCCGCGCTCGTCCTTGAGGATCTTGCCGTCCGGACCCTTGACCTTGCGCCCTTGCTCGCGGATCTCGAGCGCGATGTCGTGGGCCAGCTTCTTGTCGGTCGTGTTGAGGTCCACGTTGTAGGCGACGAGGAACGGGCGGGCGCCGACGATCGTCGCGCCGGACTTCTCGTTGAAGACCGGCCGGCCGTAGTCGGGGGCCCACGCCGGATCCTGCAGCTTCGCGGCGAGGCCTTCGTACTCTCCCTTGCGGACCTCGGCGAGGCTGCGCCGCTCCGGCTTCGTCGCCGCGCGCTCGTAGAGGTAGACGGGGATGTCGAGCTTTTCGGCGATCCGGCGGCCGACTTCGTTGGCCAGCGCCACGCAGTCGTCCATCGTCGCGCCGCCGCCGACCGGAACGAACGGCACGACGTCGGTCGCGCCCATCCGGGCGTGCGCGCCGTGGTGCTGGCGCATGTCGATCAGCTTGGAGGCCGACTCGACCAGCCGGAACGCCGCCTCGGCGACCGCTTCCGGGCCGCCGACGAACGTGAAGACGGTGCGGTTGGTTTCGGCGCCCGGATCGACGTCGAGCAGGGTGACCCCTTCGACCGCGCGCACGGCGGCGGCCACGGCGTCGAGGACCTTCTGGTCGCGCCCTTCGGAGATGTTGGGAACGCACTCGATGATCTTCATCTCGGGTCTACTTCCTTTCCGCGACGGCGCGGGCGATCATCTCGGCCCCTTGGACGGCCTTGAGGCCCTCCTCGAGCGGCACGGGGACCGGCCCGCCTTCCTGCAGGGCGGTGGTGAAGGCGCGGAGGACTTCGCGCACAGTGGGGACGGAATCGGGGAGGGGCGGCTTGATCATCTGCCGTCCGTGGATCTCGCGGAGAATGCTGTGGACGTGGTCGGCGGCGAGCTGGCCCTTCTCGCCGACGATCTCCAGCCGGCCGGTGCGGCCGCCGGTGGCCCACGAGTTGTCGAGCGTGACGAGGATGCCGCCCGGCTCGAGCCGCAGCACGGCGGCGAAGGCGTCGTCGATCTCCGGCGTCAGCACGCGGCGGCCGAACGCCTTGACCTCGACGATCTCGGCGCCGGTGAGGAAGCGGAGCAGGTCCACGCTGTGGACGCCGGTGTTGATGATCATCCCGCCCTGCTCGGGGGCGTTGAACCAGGGGCGCGTCGCCGGCTCGAAGCGGTTGTTGACGGCGACGAGGTGGAGCGGGCCCATCGCGGGGATCCGCTCGCGCACGGCCCGCACGACGCTGTTGAAGCGCATCGTCTGGGCGACCATCGCCTTGATCCCGGCCTTCGCCGCGACCTCGACCGCCTCGGCGGCCTGCCTGGAGTCCACGGCCAGCGGCTTCTCGACGAGGATCGGCTTGCCGGCCGCCGCGGCGAGCTTGATCGCCCGCGGATGCTCGGTCGGCGGCAGCGCGACGACGAGGACGTCGACGTTCGGATCGGCGACGAGCGCCTCGAGCGAGGAGTGCAGCGCGAGATTGCGCGGCGCGGCCCACGCCCGGCCTTCGTCGGCGTCGCGGCGGAAGACGGCGACCAGACGGGCGCGCGGCGCGTCGCCGGCGAGGAGATGCTGCGCGTACCGCATGCCGTGCCGGCCGAGTCCGGCCAACCCGACGCGGAGGACGTTTTCGGTCATGTTTGCCACCCCGGCGCCGCACCTTGAACGGGGGCGCGTGCAGTGTCCCGGGGCGCGGCTCGGCGCCGGCGGAAACCGCCGCGCGGCGGCTTGGACGCGGATGCCGATCGGACCCGGGACGGCAGAGGTCGGCAGAGATTACCACGCCGCGCAGAAGGCGGTTATCGACCTCTCCCGGACCGGCCGCGCCTCGCGGGGCGCGGCCTCGTTCGACGAGTCCTCGGACGCGCGGCCGTCAGCTCTTCTTGAACCAGCCGCGCCATCCCTTGGGGGCGTGGGCCGGCGCGGGCCGCGGTTGTTCGACCTGGCCGCGGACCGTGCGGAGCCGCTCGACCATCGCCTCGTCGGCCAGCGGCTCGGCGGGAGCGCCGGAGACGGGGCGGGTCAGCGCCTCGTCGATCCGCCGCTTGGCCTCGCCGAGACGGCGGCGCCACGCGGCGAGGACGGCGTTGCGCTCCTGGTTCCGCTTGTGCTCGGCGAGCGTCGTTTCGACCGCCTCGTCGAAGCGGCGGGCGACGACGGCGACGCCGCGGCGCGCCCGGTCGAGCGTCTCGCGCGGCGCTCCGGCGGCGGCGCGCGCGGCGAGCGTGCAGCAGGCGAGCCCGGCGAGGAAGAGGACGTCGTCCGGCTCGTTCGTCTTCGCCGCGCAGCGGTCGAGCAGCGCCGACGCTTCGGGGAAGTCGACGAGGGACGTCTCGTCGTGCGGGCGCGAGCCGCGCGCCGCGTCCACCAGCGCGGCCGCCTCGGCGGCCAGCGCGGCCTCGGCGTCGATGTCCGCCGGGTCGGGCAGGAGGGCGCGCGCCGCGGCG
Source organism: bacterium (assembly GCA_021372775.1). Classification (NCBI taxonomy): domain Bacteria; species bacterium. The sequence goes on from JAJFTU010000273.1 coordinate 4,285, forward strand.
AGCGCGGCGTTGGGGGTCTTGGCGAGGGCGGCGTCCACGACCGGCCGGCCTTCGCGCAGCGACCGCGCGAGCCGCGACCATTCGGCGGCGCGGAACTGCAGCGGCGCCGGGTCGAGCGCGGCGCGGCGCCCCTGCTCCGCCAGGCGCTCGGAGCGCTGGCGGATCGCCACGCAGCGG
>JAJFTU010000274.1 GCA_021372775.1 bacterium
ACGCGGCGCGGGCGCCGGACCGCCGCGGGAGCTCGATGCCGGCGCGGCCTGGGCCGCGGGGGACGCGTTGGGCGGAACTTGCGCGACGGCGGCGGCCGCCGCGGCCCAGAGGACCGCCGCGGCGCCGACCGCGGCCGGGAGCTTTCGCGTGGAAATCACTGTTCACCTCGCGCCGCGAGGCGACCCGACGCCGTCGTCACTTCGACGGGCCGGCCGCCGACGCGCGGATGATCGTCAGCCGATGGACCAGCGAGCGGGCGCCGCCGGCCACCGCCTCGATTTCGATCTCGTTGACCCCCGCCTTGGGGAGCGGAACGCCCTGCGCCTCGAAGAAGACGCGCTGCGACGCCTCCGTCGCCCCCTCGGGCACGCGCCGCAGCTTTTCCATGTCCTGCGCCGTCGGCGGGCGCAGCCGCGCCGGGCGGCCCCCGACGAGAACGCTGTCCACCGGAACGGAGGAGAAGACGACGCCCGAGACGGTCGCGCTCCCGCCGGCGACGGTGTACGGCGCGGCGGCGAGGACGACGACCGGACGCGGCGCGGGGGAAACGGCCGGCGCTGGTTCCGCCGGCGGAACGGCCGGCGGCGCGGCCGCGACGAGAGCGGCGGCGGCGAACGCGGCCCCGAGGGCCAAGGTCCCTTTCTTCATCGCCCGGAACCCCTCCGGCGCCGATCGCCCGGCGCCACGAGGCGCGCCGCTCCGTCTTCCGCGGCGGCGGCGCACCGTTGCCGAGTGTGCGCCGGCGCGGCAAACCGGACAAGAGGTCGCCGCCGGGCGGCGCCGACTTCAGTCCACCTTGAACGCGAGGTCCACCGTGACCTGCCATTCGGTCACGGCGCCGGCGCCGACCGCTCCGCGGATCTCCTTCACTTCGAACCAGGCGAGGCCGTGAAGCGTCTCCCCCGCCTTGGCGACGGCCGCTTGGATCGCCTGTTCGAGGCTGCCGCCGGCGCAGCCGACCACCGTGACTTTCTTGTAGACCCTGTCCGCCATCGCCCCTCCCGTGCCGCGTCGCCGCGCGGAAGGGATCTTACGAGGAAACGGGGCCGGCTCAGCGGAATTCGACCCCCAGCCAGATCCAGCGGCCGGCCAGTTCGCCGCCGTAGAAGTTCCGGTCCGGTTGGTCCAAGGCGTTCCGGACGTCCAGCGAGATTTCCGTGCGCCCGCCCCGGCCGAGACGCGAGGCGAAGCGCAGGTCCACTTCGGCGTGCCCGACGCCGTCCTGCCGCTGCTGCGCGCGCAGCGTCGCCGTCGCCGAGAACGGGCCGGCGCCGTAGAGGATCGCCGCCGTCTCGCGGTGCTTGAGGATGTCGCCGACGTAGCGGGAATCGAGCGCCCGCGGCCAGTCGGCCGACTGCGCGAGGTACATCCCGTCCACGCGGAACCGGAAGCCGCCGCCGAGCGGCCCCTCGACCGCGGCGTCGACGCCGTCGAGCCGCTGGCTCTCGATGTTCGCCTCGCGGAACGGCCCGGTCTCTCCGACCGGCCGCACGAGGTCGATCATGTCGTCGCCGCGGCGGTGGAACAGCTTCACCGAGACGTCGAGCGGCCCGGCGGGACCGCGGGCCCCGAGCTCGAGTCCCCACGCCGTCTCGGCGACGAGGTTCGGGTCGCCGACGTAGGCCGGGCTGTTCGAGTAGAGCTCCGTGAACGACGGCAGGCGCATCGCCCGGCCGAGGCTGGCGGTGAAGCGCCACGAGCCGGCCGCGCGCATCGCCGCGATCTGCGGCAGGAACCAGGTCCGCCCGACCGCCCGCTCGGCCCGCGCGCCGACGCTCGTCTCGAAGGCGCCCGAAACGACGTGCAGTTCGGCGAAGAGCCCGCCCCGGCCGCGGTTCCGGTCGCCGAGGACGTTGGAGTCGATCGACTCGCGCGAGCCGTCGAGGCCGACGGCCATCTCCGCGCCGCGGCCGAGCTCGACCCGCCGGCTCAGCGAAAGCGTTTGGCCGTCGGTCGTATGGATCGCGTCGTAGAACGAGGGGCGGTCGCGGTCGAGCAGGAACTCGTCCCGCTTGCGCCGCCAGCCGAAGGCCGCCTCCCAGCCTCCGCCGCGGTAGGCCGCGCGCCCCGCGACGCCGCGCACCGACTCCCATTGGTTCGGATAGGTCCCCGAGTAGGCTTCCCAAGCACCGAAGCGCTTGTCCTGATAGAGCGCCTCGACGTCCCACGGGCCGCGGGCGAAGCGGCCGAGGAGCCTCATGTCGGCGAGGTCGGTGTCCGGGCGGTAGCCGTCGGCGACCGTCCGCGACGCGGCGAGCGACGCGTCGCCGGACGTCCCGTACAGCTCGCCCCGGCGCAATCCGTTCTGTCCCGCGGCGAGGCCGCCCGCCGCCTTCGCCTCCCGCTCCGGACGACGGGTCACGATCTGCACGACCCCGCCGAACGCGCCCGGCCCGTAGGCCGCGGCCGCCGGCCCCTCGAGGACCTCGATCCGCTCGATCGAGACGAGCGGCGGGAGGAACTCCAGCAGGTGGTGCCCGGTCTGCGGATCGACGACCGGCATCCCGTCCACGAGGACGAGGACCCCCTCGAAGCCGCTGCCGTAGAGCGAAAGGTCGGCCTGCGCCCCGAACGGCGCGCGCTCCCTTAAATCGACCCCCGCGACGTAGGAGAGCGCCCCGGCGGCGTCGGCCACCGGCAGCCGCTCGATCTGCCCGCGGTCGAGCACCTTGACCGGACGAATTTCGGCCCCGAGCCGGGAGCCGGTGACCTCGACCGTCTCGACCGTTTCGCCGTCGAGCGGCGCCTCGGGCGAGGCGGGATCGGCGGCGAACGACGGGCCGGCCGCGGCGACCGCGCAGAGGAAGAGCGGCGCGAGCTGAGCGAACCTCATGCGGGCTCCATCGGCGGTCGCGCCCGACGCGTCGGCGGCGGGCGCAAAAGAGGGGCAGACGATACTCTTGGCGAATTGCACCGGCCAGTCGAAAAAGTCAGGTGCGACCGTGGTCCTCTGGCGACTCGGACTCTAGATTCCAGACGGAGAAAGGCCTACCACCCCATGGGAAAACTCGCGGTCGCCCTCTTCGGGCTGATGTTCGCGCTCGGAGCCGGGTTGGTCGTCCACGCCCGCCGTCCCGCTCCCGCGCCGCCGCTGCGGCTCGGCCTCAATCCGTGGGCCGGGTACGAGTTCCTGTTCCTCGCCCGGGAAAAGGGGTACTTCGCCGAGGAAGGGGTGGACGTCCGCCTCGTCGAGTTCAGCTCGGTCGAGGACGCCCGGCGGGCCTACGAGCACAACCAGCTCGACGGCATCGCCTCCAGCATGGTCAACATGCTCCTCACCCGCGCCGAGTCGCGGCGGGAGCCGCAGGCGTTCCTCGTCGCCGACGCGTCGAACGGCGTGGACATGCTCGTCGCCGGTCCCGGGGTGCGCGACCTCGCCGACCTGCGGGGCAAGCGGATCGGCATCGAGCGGGCCGCGCCGGGGCTGCTCGTCCTCGGGCGGGCGCTCGACAAGGCCGGGCTCCGCCTCGGCGACGTGGACGTCCGGGTGATGGATCTGGAGAAGATGCCCGAGGCGATGCGGACCGGCGCCGTGGACGCCGCGGTCTGCTACCCGCCGATCTCCACCGACCTCGCGCGCGCCGGCGGCCGCGTTCTCTTCACCAGCGCGGCGATCCCCGGCGAGATCGTGGACGCGTTCTTCTTCGACCGCCGCGTGCTCGAGGCGCGCCCGCGCGAGGCGGCCGCGATCGTCCGCGCCTGGGACAAGGCGCTCGAGTTCGCGGAGCGGAACCCGGCCGAGGCGTACCGCTCGATGGCCCGCCGGATGCTCGTCTCGGAGCCGGAGGTCCGGGAGCAGCTCGAGGGGATCCAGATCCTGCGCTCCCGCGACCAGCGGCGGCTCTTCGCCCGCGGCGGGAAGCTCGACGGCGTCGTGGGCCGGCTCGACGAAATGGCCCGCGCCCTCGGCCTCGTCTCCGGGCCGAACCACACGGGGGACATCGTCGCCCGCCAGCCGGTCCTCTGGGGGACGCGTTGATGCGCGGCGCGGCGATCACGACGATCTCCGGCGCGCAGAGCGCCGTCGCGCGCTTCTCCCTCAAGGCGAAGCTGACCCTGCCGCTGCTGGCGCTGGGGATCTTCCTCGTCGCCGGCGGCTCGTGGTTCATCGTCCGCACCTTCTCGGCGGTCGTGGACGGACAGATCCGGGGCCGCGCCCGCTCGATCGCCGCCACGCTGGTCCACGCGGTCGAGACGCGGCGCAACGCCGAGGGGCTGGTCCGCTTCGTCAACGCGCTCGGCGCCGAGGCCGACGTCGTCCAACTGACGCTCGTGGCCGGGGACGACCAGCAGGTCGTCGCCTGCACGCGGAACGCGTGGATCGGGCGGCCGCTGGCCTCGCTGCCCGACGAGCTGATCCGTCGGCAGATCGCCGCGGTGCACGACGAGGGGGACGAGGTCTTCGCGGAGGACCGCAAGGCCTCGGTCTTCAGCTACGCGGTCGGCCTGCGCCTCTGGTCGGAGGCGTCGGAGCGCGGCCCGCGGATGGGCGCCCTCGCGATCCAGATCGACACCGCGCCGCTGCGGCGGGGCGTCGAGCGGGTCGTGGAGGACCTCGTCGGGACGCTGATGATCGCGATCGCGATGGCCGCGGCGCTGACCTACGTCCTCGTGCGGACGCTGATCCTGAAGCCGATCACCGAGATTCAGGGCGCGATGCGCCGGCGGCAGAAGGGGGACCTCTCCGCCTTCGCGCCGGTGCTGGCGGACGACGAGATCGGCGCCCTCGCCACGCGGCTCAACGCCTCGCTCGCCGCCCTCGCGGCGCGCGAGGAGGAGTTGATCCGCGCCAAGGACGCGGCGGAGGCCGCGAGCCGGGCCAAGGGGCAGTTCGTGGCCAACATGAGCCACGAGATCCGCACGCCGCTCAACGGCGTGATCGGCATGACGTCCCTGCTCCTCGACACGCCGCTGACGGAGGAGCAGCGCGAGCTGGCCGAAACGGCCCGTTCGAGCGGCGGCGCGCTGCTCGCGGTGATCAACGACGTGCTCGACTTCTCGAAGATCGAGGCGGGGCGGATGGACCTCGAGGAGGTCGAGTTCGATCCCGGACTGGTCGCCGAGGAGGCGGTCGGCCTGCTGGCCGGCGAGGCGGAGCGGAAGGGGCTGGAGATCGGCGCCGTCCTCCACGCCGACCTGCCGGGCCGAATCGTCGGCGACCCGACCCGCCTGCGGCAGATCCTCGTCAATCTCGTCGGCAACGCGATCAAGTTCACCGAGCGCGGCGAGATCGTCGTGCGCGCCGCGGTCGTCGAGAACGACGGCGCGGCGGCGACGCTGCGGTTCGAGGTCTCCGACACGGGGATCGGAATCGACCCCGCGGCGCAGGCGAAGCTGTTCGAGTCGTTCACCCAGGCGGACAGTTCGACGACCCGCCGCTTCGGCGGCACGGGCCTCGGGCTGGCGATCTGCCGGCACCTCGCGCGGCTGATGGGCGGCGACATCGGCGTGGAGAGCGAGCAAGGCCAAGGAAGCACCTTCTGGTTCACGATCCGCCGGCCGACCCGTCCCGCGACCGATCCGGCGGGCTCGTCGCTCGCCGATCTCGCCCGCGGCGCGCGGCTGCTCTGCGTCGATCCGCGCCCGTCGCGGCGGCGCATCGTCCAGGAGCAGTTCCAGGCGCAGGGGGCGCGCTGCGACGTCGCGGCCGACGCCGACGAGGCGGTCGCGATCTTCCGCGCCGCCGCGGCCGCGGGGGACGCGCCGCGCGTCGTGCTCGTCGACGGCGCCGATCCGCGCGTCGACCGCGCCGCCCTCGCCGCGGCGCTGCGCGCCGAGCCGGAGGGAGCGCGGCTCCGCTTCGCCGGGCTCACCGTCCGCGGGCGCGGTCCGAGCCAAGGCGCCGGCTGCGACTTCTGGCTCCACGCGCCGCTGCGGCGCGACCAGATGCGGGCCTGCCTCGCGCCGACCCCCCGCCCCGCCCCGCGGAGCGAGGCCGCACCGGCGCGTCCGGCGCAAGGCGGCACGCTGGCGGCGAGCATCGGCGCCGCGCTGCCGCTCCTCGTCGCCGAGGACAACCCGGTCAACCAGAAGCTGATCGCGCGCCTGCTGGCGAAGATGGGGTTCGAGATCGACATCGTTCCCGACGGCGCGGCGGCGGTGGAGGCGGTCGAGCGCCGCCGCTACGGCGCGGTGCTGATGGACTGCCAGATGCCGGAGATGGACGGCTATCAGGCGACGTCGGAGATCCGGCGGCTCGAGGCCGGCTCGGACCGTCGTTTGCCGATCATCGCCATGACGGCCCACGCGATGCGCGGCGACCGCGAGAAGTGCGAGGCGTCGGGGATGGACGACTACGTGTCCAAGCCGATCGACGTGGCGGAGCTCGAGGGGACGTTGGCGCGCTGGTTGGGGGGGGCTGTTCCGGTCGGGCGCTGACCTCCGTGCGGAACGTCGGACGAACTGCCCGCGTTCCTATCCACGTCGTCGGTCATCGCGGCGGGACGTCGGACGAACTGCCCGCGTTCCTATCGGCGTCGTCGGTCGGTCGCTGCGGGGGGGCCGGCGAACCCTAGAACTCACGGGTATCGCCGGCCCCCCCGCGGCGACCGACCTCCCATCGCCGCGCAAAACCCGACGTCTCCGTCGCCGCGCCCACGGCCCTAATCAGACTCACGCAAACCGCCCGCTTTGCGGCCTCAAGGCCCGCGTTCCTATCGACGTCGTCGGTCGGTCGCTGCGGGGGGGCCGGC
>JAJFTU010000275.1 GCA_021372775.1 bacterium
CCCGGCTCGAGCCGCCGCGCCATCGGCCGCGCCCCGCGCACGATCGCGGTGCGGTGGATGTTGGCGACGACGAGGCCGTAGCGCGCCCCCTTCGGCACCTGCGGCCAGGAGCCGGCGGCGACCGTCACCCGCTCCCCCACGCCGTTGAGGTTGACGTTCTCCAGCGCGACGTCGAGGACGGTCGGATCGTTGTCCAGCGCGAAGACCGGCGCCGCGCCCAGCTTCGCCGCGGCGATCGCGAGGATCGCCGAACCGGTTCCGACGTCGAGCGTCGGACGCCCGGGGCGGGCGTGGCGGCCGATCAGCTCGAGGCACATCCGCGTCGTCGCGTGCTCGCCGGTGCCGAACGCCCGGCCCGGCGGCAGGACGATCGGGATCGCGTCCTCGGCCAACCCGGCGAGCTGCGCCGAGCGGTCGAGCACCACGAACCGGCCGGCGGCCAGCGGACCGCGCGGCACGAGCGTCGCCTCGAGCCATCCCGGATCGCGGATTTCCTGCGGCTCCCCGGCCTCGACGACCGCCCCCTCGAGCGCGGTCAGCAGCCGCTGCGCGGCGCGGGCCGAATCGACGTCGTCGAACCACGCCTCGAGCGAGATCCTGCCGCGCCCCGCGGCCGTCGTCTGCGCGCCGTCCCCGCCCGCGACCGCGACCAGCCCGACCGCTTCGTCCTCGAGCTCCCGCGGGAGCACGACCTTCACGCGCCGCCACGCGCCGGGCAGCACCGTCCGATCATTCGCCACCGATGAGCTCCTTCACCCGGTCGAGGATCGACTTGTCCGCGCCGTTCGTCCCGCCCCGTTCGAGGACTCGCAGCGCCTCCCAGAGCTTCCGCTCGTCCGCGCCGAGCTTCTTCGGCGCCTTGGCCACGACGTGGAGGACGTGGTCCCCCTGGCCGCGCCGGCCGAGACGCGGGACGCCCTTTCCCTTGAGGCGCATCTCGCTTCCCGGCTCCGTTCCGGCGGGGAGATCGACCGTCTCCGCGCCGTGGACCGTCTCGACGTCGAACGAGCCGCCGAGCGCGAGGTCGGAGAAGGAGACGCGCAGCTCGGAGTGGACGTCGGCGCCGTCGCGCACAAACGCCTCGTGCGGACGGACGGCGACGTCGACGTAGAGGTCGCCCGGAGGGCCGCCCATCACGCCGCCGTCCCCTTCGCCGGCCACCCGGAGACGCATCCCGTCGTCGATCCCGGCCGGAACCCGCACCGCGACCGTCCGCTCGCTCTGGACCCGTCCGGCGCCGCCGCAGTCGGCGCAGGGGCGCTCGACGGTCTGCCCCCGCCCGCCGCACCGCGGGCAGGTCTGGGCGATCTGCATGAACCCCATGCGGGAGGCGACGCGCCCCGCCCCGCGGCAGGTGCGGCAGGTCGCGAGCCCGCCGGGCGCCGCGCCGCCGCCGCTGCAGGTCTTGCAGGTTTCGCGGCGCGGCAGGCGCAACTTGACCTCCGTGCCGAAGACCGCTTCCTTGAAGTCGATCTCCAGCGCGTAGCGCAGGTCGGCGCCGCCGCGGGCCCCGGACGACGCGTTCCGCCCGCCGCCGAACATCTCGCCGCCGCCGAAGACCGAGGCGAAGAGATCCTCCAGCCCGCCGAAGCCGCCGCCGAAGATGTCCTGAAACACCGACGGATCGACGTGGCCGTAGCCGCCGTTTCCGGACACGCCCTCGACGCCGAAGCGGTCGTAGCGCGCCCGCTTGTCGGGGTCGGAGAGGACGGAATACGCTTCGTTCAGCCGCTTGAACTGCTCCTCCGCGTCCGCGCGGTCGCGGTTGCGGTCCGGATGCAGTTCGAGCGCCTTGCGCCGAAACGCTTTCTTAAGTTCCTCGGGCGAGACGTCCCGCTCGACGCCGAGGATGGCGTAGAAGTCCTTGTTGTCGTCCATCGAAGCGGAAGTTTAATCGCCGGGGCGCGGGCGCGCCGCCGTGAGCGGCGCGGCCCCGTCCCCCCGGCGCAACAGGGGCGCCGGCCGTCCCCGGCGCTCAGTGGTTCGGGTCGTACAACGCCACTTCGGCGAGGGTCCGCGAAACCTCCGACAGTTGCTCCAGCGCCGCCTGGACGACGTCGGCGTCGTCGGTCGTGAGGGCCGTCTTCGCCTGCTTGAGGATCGCCTCGATCCCCTGCTGCTGCGCCTCGGAGAGGAGCGTCGCGAACTCGCGGAACGTCTTCTCGTTGCTGGTGGTCATCCCCTCCAGCCGCGCCTTGAGCCGCACCGCCGCGATCCGCCGCCGGTCGTCCTCGGCGAACGCCTCGGCGTCGTGGATCGCCCGCTCGATCTCGATCGGCGTGAGCCCCGAGGTCGGGGTGACGACGATCTGCTGCTCCAACCCCGTGGCGAGGTCCTTCGCCGACACCGAGGCGATGCCGTTCGAGTCGATGTCGAACGAGACCTCGATCTGCGGCGTGCCGCGCGGCGCGGGCGGGATGCCGACCAGCTCGAACCGGGCGAGGCTCTTGTTCGCCCCGGCCAGTTCGCGCTCCCCCTGGAGCACGTGGATCTCGACCTTGCTCTGGTTGTCGGCGGTCGTCGTGAACACGCGGCTCCGCCGGCAGGGCACCGTGGCGCCGCGCTCGATCATCTTCACGAACGCCCCGCCGCGCGTCTCGACGCCGAGCGAGAGCGGCGTCACGTCGAGCAGGACGATCTCCTTGACGTCGCCGCGGAGGATGCCGGCCTGGATCGCCGCGCCGAGCGCCACGACCTCGTCCGGGTTGACCTGGCGGTTCGGCTCGCGGCCGAAGATCTCGCGCACCATCCGCTGCACCAGCGGCGTGCGGGTCTGCCCGCCGACGAGCAGCACGTCGGCGACGTCGCTCGGGCCGATGCCGGCCATCCGCAGCGCGTCGAGGCACGGCTTGCGGCTCCGCTCGACGAGGTCGCCGACGAGCCCTTCGAACTCGTTCCGCGAGAGCGCGCGCACGAAGTGGGCCGGGCCCTTCGGCGTCGAGGCGAGGAACGGCAGCTGGATCTCGCTCACCTCCTCGCGCGAGAGCTCGCACTTCGCCTTCTCGGCCGCCTCCTTGAGGCGCTGCAGGGCCAGACGGTCCCCGCGCGGATCGACGCCGGTCTCCTGCGCGAAGGCGTCGGCCATCCAGGCGATGATCCGCTGGTCGAAGTCCTCGCCGCCGAGGAAGGTGTCGCCGGCGGTCGCGAGGACCTCGTAGACCCCTTCCGCGAGGCGGAGGATCGAGATGTCGAACGAGCCGCCGCCGAGGTCGTAGACGGCGATGATCCGGTCCCCCGCGCCCGCGCCGACGCCGTAGGCGAGGCTGGCCGCCGTCGGCTCGTTGAGGATCCGCAGGACGTTGAGCCCCGCGATCCGCCCCGAGTCGCGCGTCGCCTGCCGCTGGCTGTCGTCGAAGTAGGCGGGGACGGTGATCACCGCGTCTTCGATCTTCTCGCCGAGGTATTCCTCCGCCGTCTCCCGCAGGTGCTGCAGGACCGCCGCGGAGACCTCCTGCGGGCTCAGCACGCGGTCGCCGCACTGCACCGCGGCGTCGCCGTTCGGCGCGCTGACGATGTGGTACGGCGCGAGCCGCGCCGCCTGGTCGACTTCCTGATCGGCCCGCTTGCGCCCGATCAGCCGCTTGATCGCGTAGAACGTCCCTTCGGGGTTGGTCGCGGCCTGCCGCTTGGCGAGCGAACCGACGAGCCGCTCGCCGCGGCGGGAGAAGGCGACGATCGAGGGAACCGTGTGGCTTCCCTCGCGCGCCGGGATGACGACCGCGTGATCCCCCTCCATCACGGCGACGACCGAGTTCGTCGTCCCCAAGTCGATCCCCACGATTCGACTCATCGACCGTTCCTCGCCGGCCCCGCGGGCCGTTCCTCGACCGAGACGCGCACCAACGCCGGCCTGACCAACTCGCCCCCCAGCATGTAGCCGGGCCGCAGCGTCTCGAGCACGGTGTTCACCGGGACGCGCGCGCTCGGCGTGATCTCGGCCGCCTCGTGGAAGCGCGGATCGAACGGCATGCCGTCCCCTTCGATCCGCTCCAGCTTGTGCGCGCGGAAGACGTCGAGCAGTCCCCGCAGCGCGATCCGCACGCCTTGCTCCAGCCGTTCGTGGTCGGGCCGCTGCCGAATGCAGTTCTCGAGCGCCTCGAGCGAGGGAAGCATCTCCTTGAGCAGCATCCGGGCGGCGGCGTGCCGCGCCAGCTCCGCCTCGGCGATCGGCGGCCGGCGGACCGGCTGCGGGCCGGTGGGCGACGCGACGGCCGGACCGGCCGGCGCGTGGCGGCGGGCCGCGCTCTCCGGCTCCTCGACGCCGACGATTTCCAGGATTTCGAACTCGGGCTCGCGGCCGCCCTCTCCGTTCACGATTCCTCCCGAGGGCGCGGCCGGCCGTTCTCGTCCAGCAACGCCGACAACGTGCGGGCGACGTGGTCGACCAGCGCCACCGCCCGCGCGTATTCCATCCGCCGGGGGCCGAGCACGCCGACCAGCCCGAACCGCTCGGACGCCGCGCGGTAGGGGCTGGCGACGAGCGCCGCCGCCGCCAGTTGGGGATCCTTGGCCTCCGAGCCGATGATCACGGTCACGCCCGGCGAGGCGAGGCAGTCGTCCAGCAGCCGCACCAGGCGCGACTTCTCTTCGATCGTCCGCAGCAGATCCTTGAGCCGCTGCACGTCGCCGAACTCGGGCGCGTCGAGCAGGCGCGAGGCGCCGTCCACGATCACCGCCCCTTCTTCCCCCGGGAACGGCGACTCGAGCAGCCGCAGCAGCAGCGCCGACGTCTCCCGCCCCAGACGTCCGGCGAACTCCTCGTCGGCGCGGAGCGACGACGCGAGGCGACGCCGCGCCTCGGGGAGCGTCAGCCCTTCCAGATGCTCGGCCAGCCGGCCGGCCGCCCGGTCGAGATCTTCCTGCGTCAGCTCCTCGTCCAGTTCGACGAAGCGGTGCAGCACGACGCCGCCGCGGGCGACGAAGACCGCGACCATGCGTCGCGGCGCGACCCGCACGAAGTCCACGTGCTCGAGCGTCGCCGCCTCGACGTCCGGCGGGACGACGACCGCCACCTGCTTGGAGAGGGCGCCGAGCAGCCGACCCGCGCGGGCGAAGACCTCCTCCGCCTGGCGCGAGGAGACGAGCATCTCCTCGATCCGGCGCGCCTCGCCCGGCGCCAGCCGTCGGCCGACGGCGAGGACGCCGTCCACGAACGTGCGGTAGCCGCGGTCCGTGGGGACGCGTCCGGCCGACGTGTGGGGTTGCTCGAGGTAGCCGCGCTCGGTCAGCTCGGCCATCAGGCTGCGGATCGTCGCCGGAGAGAGCCGTTCGGGATGGAGGCGGGCGACGCCGCGCGAACTGACCGGCGCGCCGGTGCGGACGTGCTCCCGCACGACGATCCTCAGGACCTCGAGCGATCGCTGGTCCAGCGCCGGACGAAGTTGTTCCGCGGTCAGCACGCAGTCTCTGTCGCGGCCGGCGCCCGGCCGGCCGCGGCGATCCTCCTACCGGACGTTATAGAGATCCCGGGCCGAAAAGACAAACCCCTTTCCCGTTCACTCGGCGCGGGACAGCAGGTACGCCTTCATGAACCCGGTGATGTCCCCGTTCAGCACGCGGTCGACGTCCCCCATTTCGAACGACGTCCGGTGGTCCTTGACCAGCCGGTACGGGGCGAGGACGTAACTGCGGATCTGGCTGCCGAAGTTGATCTCCATCTTCTGGCCCTGCGCCTTGGCCCGCTCGGCTTCCCGCTCCTCGACGGCCCGCTGGTAGAGGCGGGCGCGCAGGACGTGCATCGCCTTCTCGCGGTTGCGCGGCTGGCTCCGCTCGTCCTGGCAGGTGACGACGATCCCGGTCGGCAAGTGGGTCAGCCGCACCGCGCTGTCGGTGACGTTGACGTGCTGGCCGCCCGCGCCCGAGGAACGGTAGGTATCGACCCGCAGATCCTTGTCCTCGATCTTGATCTCGATCGTGTCGTCGACTTCGGGGATGACGTCCACCGCCGCGAACGACGTCTGCCGCCGGGCGTTGGCGTCGAACGGGCTGATCCGGACCAGCCGGTGGACGCCGCGTTCCGCCTTCAGCCAGCCGAACGCGTCGGGGCCGAGCACGCGCAGCGTGCCGCTCTTGATCCCCGCCCCTTCGCCGTCGAGCCGGTCGATCAGCTCGGTCTTGTAGCCGCTCCGCTCCGCCCAGAGGACGTACATCCGCAGCAGCATCTCGGCCCAGTCCTGCGCGTCCACGCCCCCCGCGCCGGAGTGGATGTCGATGATCGCGTCGTGGTGGTCCTCCTCGCCGGAGAGCATCGTCGCCACTTCGACGTCGATGATCGCCTTCTCGAGCCGGTCGAGCGTCGCGGCGAGCTCGTCGTCCACGGCTTCGCCTTCGCGGCCCAGTTCGACGAGCGCTTCGCCGTCCCCGAGCAACGCGCCGAGGTTCTTGCCGCGGTCGCGCCGCGCCGCGAGCCCCGAGCGTTGGCGGTTCAGCTCCGCCGCCTTCTGCTGGTCGTTCCAGATGCCGGAGTCGGTCAGACGCTCGTCGATTTCGGCGAGCTGCTTCTCCGCCGCGGAAGTGTCAAAGATACCCCCGCAGCGGCTCGGCCCGCTTCGTCAGCTTGCTCCAGATGTCGAGAAGGTCGTCACGCATTGTTCGGTCCTTCGCCCCGCGCCGGCGCGGGCGCGGGAACGTCGTTTGATATGTCCGGAACGGGCGCGCGCCGCGGCGCGCGGCCCAGCGCGAAACCGGCGAGAATCGCGGCGGCGGCGACTATAGCACAGGCCGTCTCGACCCCTCCGCCGACCGCCGCCCCGGGCGGGACGCCCGCGCCGAGCTCCACGTTGGCGACGATCGTGCCCCGCGCGCCGATCGGCAAGGAGGCGACGACCCGTCCGCGCCGATCGACGATCGCCGACACGCCGCTGTTCGCCGCGCGGACCATCGGCCGGCCGGTCTCCGCCGCGCGCAGCAGCACGTGCCGCAGATGCTGCGGCGGGCCGGCCGAGGCGCCGAACCACGAGTCGTTCGTCGTGTTGGCCAGGATCTGCGCCCCCCGCTCCGCGAGGTCCGCGGCGAGCGCGGGGTAGGCGCCCTCGTAGCAGACGAGCGCGCCGACCTTGGCGTGCCGCCCCGCGAGAACCACGGTGCGGTCCCCCGGCTTGAAGTCCTCGCCCATCTCCCAAGCGATGACCGGCACCCGCCCGAAGAGCGGCCGCAGCGGCAGGTACTCGCCGAACGGGACGAGCCGCCGCTTCGGCTGCACGCCGCCGAGGAGGCCGTCGGCCGAGACGAGGGCGTCGCTGTTGTGGTAGCCGCCCGCCGGCGCCGCGGTCACCGAACCGACGACCACGTCCACGCCCAGTTCGCGCGCCAGCCCTTCGATCTTCGCGCGGTAGGCCGCGTCGTCGTCGATCCGGAACGGGACCGCCGACTCGGGCCAAACGACGAACTTCGCGCCGCGCTGGGCCGCCTCGCGCGTCAGCTTCTCGTAGGCGTCCCAATGACCGAGCGGATCGCCGGCTTCGCCGAGCGACGCCTGCACCGCGGCGACCCGCAGCTCGGGGCCGCGCCCCAGCCGGTTCTGCGCCGCCTGCCCGCCGAGCGCAAGCCCGAGCATCAGCCCCGCCCAGACGCCGAGCCCGGCCAGCGCCGCGCGGCGCCGCCCGAGATAGAGCGCGGCGCAAAGCGCGGCGCCGTAAAGGAGCGCGAGCGAGAGGCCGTAGACGCCGACGACCGCGGCGACGGGCGGACCGACCGGCGACGACGCCCACGCCGCGCCGAGCGAGCCCCAGGGGAACGGGAACGGAAACGTCTCCCGCAGCGCGTCCAGGGCAAGCCAGAGCGGCGGCGCGAACGCGAGCGCGACGCCGCGGCCGCGCCGCGCGGCGATCCTTGCGACGAACCACGCCAAGGCGCCGATCAGCGTGCCGATGATCAGTCCGGCGAGAACGCAGGCCGCGACGGCGACGCCGCGGCCAAGCGAGGTGAAGTCGATCAGGACCGAGGCGAACCAGCGGCAGAGGAGCGCGGTGAAGACGCCGCCGCCGAGCAGCCCTTCGCAGAAGGCGCGCCGCGGGGCGGCGGTGACGAAGAGCGCGAAGAGCGCGCCGAGCGCCGCCGGCGCGAGCGGCCAGAAGCCGGGCGTCGGAAACGAAAGGGCCAGCGCGGCGCCGGCGAGCGGCGCCAGCGCCAGCCGCGCCGGGCCGCCGAGCCACGTCTGCCCCCACCGCGCCGCGCGCGGGGCGCGGCCGGTCGCGGGACGTCGCGAAAGGAATGGAATTTTCATCGCGGGAAGGTTAACCGCCTCCGCCCCCTCCCGCCCACCGCGCCGGGGTTTCGTCAGCGCGGCTTGACGGGGCGGCCGAGGATCCGTCCGAGCGTTCCGGCGGCGCGGTCCGCCTCGGCGCGGTTCGCGAACGGCCCGGCGACGACGCGGAACCGGGCCGTCGTTCCGGGGACGATCACGACGTTCGCCTCGAACCCCGCGCTCTTCGCCGCGGCGCGCACCCGCTCCGCGGCGTCGCGCAGCGTGTAGTCGCCGAGATCCAGTTCGAGGCCGTTCCCGCCCGCCTCGCGCGTCACCTGCCGCGAGCGGTCGAGCGACTCCGCCCCGCCGCGGTCGAAGACGTTGCCCTGCGCCCCGACGTCCTCGACCGGTCCCGGACTCTTCGGCGCGACGGCCGCCGGCGCCGCCGTCGGCGCCGCGGGACGGCGCCGCTCGGCCCGCCAGTAGAGCGCGAAGGAGAGGACCAGCGCCGCGACCAGGATCAGCAGGCCGACGAGATGCCCGAGGCGGAACTCGAACTCGACCGTCCGCCCGCCCTCGCCGCGCTCAGCGCGCCGCGGCATCGCCCGCCCCGGGCGCCGGCGCCATGCCGACCGAGTTCTTGCCGCGGAACTTCACCGCCCGCATCGCGTTGTCGGCCGCGGCGACGACCGCGCGCCCGGCCGGGCCGTGCTCCGGCCAGGCCGCGATGCCGGAGGACGCGCTGACGGCGGCCTGCACGCCGGAGGGCAGCGTGAACGGGAAGTCGGCCAGTTCGCGCCGCACGCGCTCCGCGACCTCCCGCGCCCCGTCCAGTCCCGTGCCGGGGAGGATGATCACGAACTCGTCCCCGCCGTAGCGGAACAGCTTGTCGATGCTGCGGATCGAGGCGCCGATCCGCACCGACGCCTCGTAGAGGACGCGCGACCCCGCGGCGTGGCCGTGGGCCGTGTTGACCTCCTTGAGGTTGTCCATGTCGAGGAAGATCACCGCCAGACGCCCGCCGAACCGCCGCGCCCGCTCGACTTCGTCCTCGAGCGTGTGGTCGAGGTAGCGCCGGTTGTAGCAGTCGGCGGTGTCGTCGCGGATCACCAGCTCGCGCAGCGAGGCGACGGTCCGCAGGTTGTCGAGCGCCGGCGCGGCCTCGCGCGCGAGGGCGCTTGCCTGATCCGCGGCGCCCTCGCCGAACCGCTCTCCGGCGGCCGCGACGACGAGCAGCAGACCCGAGCAGCCCCCGCCCGCGCCGAGAGGGATCAGCAGCCCGGGCCCGAGTTGTTCGCCGAGTCCGGCGGCGGCGTTCTCGGCGAGCAGCACCCGGGCCTGCTCGAGGACGGCGGGGCCGTGCGGCGCGAGATGCCAGATCAGCCCGGCGTCGAGCGTCGGCAGGTCCCGCGCCAGATCGGCCGGCTCGCGGCGCCCGACGGCGGCGACGCACTCCAGGTCCTCGCCCGAGTCGCCCAGCAGATATCCGAGCGCCCACGCTCCGCCGAGCAGGTCGAGCGCGCCCCGCGCCAATTCCTCGAGGCACCCGCGCGGATCGAGCCGCCGGGTCGCGGCGAGCGCCGCCTCGAGCAGACGCGGATCCGCGGGACGCGCGTCTCCCATCGCCTCAGTCCTCCAGCTTCTTTTTGCCGATGATCGCGCTCAACAGATCGACCGGGACCGGGAAGACGATCACGGAGTTCTTCTCCGCTCCGATCTCGGTCAGCGTCTGCAGGTAGCGCAGCTGCAGCGTCATCGAGTTCGCCGACATTTCCGTCGCGGCGGCGGTGAGCTTCGTGGCCGCCTCGAGTTCGCCGGCGGCGTGGGTGATCTTCGCCCGCTTCTCGCGCTCCGCCTCGGCTTGGCGGGCCATCGCGCGGCGCATCTCTTCCGGCAGGTCCACCTGCTTCACCTCGACCGAGGAGACCTTGATCCCCCAGACTTCGGTGTGCTTGTCGAGGATGTCGGCGAGCTGCTGGTTGAGCCGGTCGCGCTCGGCGAGCAGCCCGTCCAGCTCGACCTGTCCGAGGACCGAGCGGAGGGTGGTCTGCGAAAACTGGCTCGTGGCGTAGTTGTAGTTCTCGACGTTGACGATCGCCTGCCGCGGGTCGAAGACGCGGAAGTAAATGACGGCGTTGACCTTGACCGACACGTTGTCCCGCGTGATCACGTCCTGCGGCGGAATGTCGAGCACGACGGTCCGCAGCGAAACGCGGACCATCCGGTCGATCACCGGGATCAGGAAGAACAACCCCGGGCCGTAGTCGTGCGCGCGCAGCCGGCCGAGGCGGAAGACGACGCCCCGTTCGTACTCCGGCAGCACCCGGATCGACTGCGAGATCAGGAAGATCGCGACGATGATCAGGACGATCAGCCCCGGACCGACGGCGGTGACGAACTCAGTCATTCCCTTCTCCCTCCGGCCGCGTCCGCGGCCCTTCCGCGCCGCGCGGGGCCGCGTCGGCCCGCTCGACGACGAGAACCAGACCCTCGCTCCCCGCGACCCGGACCGGCGTCCCCCGCGGAATCGTTTCCGCGGCGCGGGCGAACCACGTTTCGCCGTGCACGAAGACCCGCCCCTCCGGCGCGAGGTCCGTCTGGGCCGTCCCCAGTTCGCCGACCAAGCCCTCGCGCCCGGTCGCCAGCGGCGCGCGCAGCGCCCGGCGGACGATCCGGGTCACGACGATCAGCGTGCCGACGAGCACCAGAAACAGCGGACCGAGCCAGACCAACGGAATGGCGAGCCCGGGAATGTCCGCCGGGAAGAGCAGAAACAGCCCCAGTCCGGTCAAGGCGACCCCCGCGATCGTCAGCAGGCCGTGCGAGACGATCTTCAGTTCGAGCACGAAAGCGACGACGCCGCAGGCGACGAGCGCCGCGGCGAAGTACCGCACCGGCAGCACCTGGCTGCCGTAGAGGAAGATCAGGAGCGCCGTCACCCCGACCACCCCGGGCAGAATCAGCCCCGGATGGGTGAATTCGACGTAGATCCCGATGATCGCGATCGTCAGCAGCAGCGCGATGA
>JAJFTU010000276.1 GCA_021372775.1 bacterium
TCAGAGGCAGTACGTCCCCTGCAGCACGAGCACGGCGCGGCCGGCGATGCGGACGCGGGCGCCGAGATCCTCGCAGACGAGGTCGCCGCCGCGGCGGGAGACCTGGCGCGCGGTGAGCGCCTTCTTCGCCAGACGCGCCGCCCAGTACGGCACGAGCGTGCAGTGCGCGCTGCCGGTCACCGGGTCCTCGGGGATCCCCGCGGCCGGCGTGAAGAAACGCGAGACGAAATCCACGTCGTCCCCCGGCGCCGTCGCGATCAACCCGAACATCTCCACCTTCGCCAGCGCCGCGAAGTCCGGCTCGAGCGCGCGGACCTCGGCCGCGCGGTCGAAGACGACCATGTGGTCGCGCGCCTTCGAGACCGGGCGCGGGGAGCAGCCGAGCGCCGCGAAGAGCCCCGCCGGCGCCTCGCAGGGAACGGCGGGACGGGCCGGGAAGTCGAGCGCCAGCAGCGCCCCTTCGCGCTCCACCGACAGCGGGCCGCTCTTCGAGGCGAACCGCACGATCGAGCCGGGATGGCGCAGCTCGTGGAAGACGACGTGCGCGGCGGCGAGCGTCGCGTGGCCGCAGAGGTCGATCTCCAGCTCCGGGGTGAACCAGCGGATGCGCCAGCCGGTCGTCTCGTGCACGAGGAACGCCGTCTCGGCGAGGTTGTTCTCGGCGGCGATCGCCTGCAGGAGCGACGCGTCGGGCCACGACTCGAGGATGGCGACGGCCGCGGGGTTCCCGGCGAACGGGCGGTCGGTGAAGGCGTCCACCTGGTAGAGCGGGAAGCGCATCGTCCCTCCCGGCGTCATTGTGCCGCAGCCGCCGCGCGTCCGGCGCGCGGAATCGGCGAATTCGCGCCGCGCGCGGGGGGCGCGGCGACCGATGCGGAACGGCGCCCGCCGGACGGCGAAATCCGCCCCGCGCCGCGGGGGAGACGGATCCGCCTTCGGGCGGTAGATTGAGCGCATGCGCGCCCCGTTCGAACTCGTCTCCGAGTACCAGCCGACCGGCGACCAGCCGCAGGCGATCGACCAGCTCAGCGCCGGCGTCGCGGAGGGGCGGCGCGACCAGGTGCTGCTCGGCGTGACCGGCTCGGGCAAGACGTTCACGATGGCCCACGTCGTGCAGCGGACCGGCGTGCCGGCGATCGTCCTCGCCCACAACAAGACGCTCGCCGCGCAGCTCTACCAGGAGTTCCGGCGCTTCTTCCCGCGCAACGCCGTCGAGTACTTCGTCTCCTACTACGACTACTACCAGCCGGAGGCCTACGTCCCGAGCTCCGACCTCTACATCGAGAAGGAGGCCACGATCAACGAGGAGATCGACCGGATGCGCCACTCGGCCACCCGCTCGCTCCTCGAACGGCGCGACGTCGTCATCGTCGCCTCGGTCTCCTGCATCTACGGCCTCGGCTCCCCCGAGGCGTACCACGGGATGGTGATCCTCCTCGAGCGCGGCGCGCGCGAGGGGCGCGACTTCCTCCTGCGGCGGCTGGTGGAGATCCAGTACGAGCGGGCCGAGGCCGACATCCGCCCCGGCGCGTTCCGCGTGCGCGGCGACACGGTGGACATCTGGCCGGCCTACGAGGAGGCCGCGCTGCGCGTCGAGTTCTTCGGCGAGGAGATCGAGCGGATCCGGCGGATCGACCCGCTGCGGGCGACGACGATCGAGGAGCTGGAGCGGCAGCCGGTCTACCCGAACTCGCACTACGTCACGCCGAAGGAGCAGCTCGAC